>PWHA01000101.1 GCA_003554685.1 Halanaerobiaceae bacterium | reverse complement strand
GGATTGCTGCACCGGAGAAGATCAGAGACTGGTCTCGAGGAGAAGTGACCAAACCTGAAACAATAAATTATCGTACCTTAAAACCGGAAAAGGACGGTCTTTTCTGTGAGAAGATTTTCGGGCCGACCAAGGATTTTGAGTGCCACTGCGGCAAGTACAAAAGGGCCCGTTATAAGGGCGTTGTCTGTGACCGCTGCGGGGTGGAGGTAACCCGGGCCAAGGTCCGCCGGGAGAGGATGGGCCATATTGATCTGGCTGCTCCCTGCACCCATATCTGGTTTTTTAAAGGGATTCCCAGCCGGCTGGGCCTGATTCTGGACATGTCGCCCCGTTCCCTGGAAAAAGTAATTTACTTTGTCTCCTATCTGGTTACCGACCCCGGTGATACCCCGCTGTCTTACAAGCAGCTGCTTCCCGAAAGCGAGTACCGGGAGGCCCGTAATAAGTACGGCGGCAGCTTTGAGGCCGGTATGGGGGCCGAGTCGGTGAAGAAACTGCTGCAGGATATCGATGTGGAAGAGGAAGTTCAGGAGCTGAAAAGGGAGGTCCGGGAGAACAGCGGTCAACGAAGAAAACGGGCCACCCGCCGGCTGGAGGTCATGGACGGGCTGTTAAATTCCGGCATGAAACCCGGGTGGCTGGTGCTGGAGGGCATCCCGGTCATTCCTCCGGATTTACGGCCTATGGTTCAGCTTGATGGCGGCCGTTTTGCCACTTCAGATCTCAACGATCTCTACCGCCGGGTTATCAACCGGAATAACCGGCTCAAGAGACTGTTGGAGCTGGGCGCTCCTGAGATCATCATCCGGAATGAAAAGCGGATGCTGCAGGAGGCCGTTGATGCCCTGATTGATAACGGCAGGCGGGGTCGTCCGGTTACCGGAGCTGGCAACCGGCCCTTAAAATCCTTAAGCGATATGCTGAAGGGCAAGCAGGGACGCTTCCGTCAGAACCTGCTAGGTAAAAGGGTGGATTATTCTGGTCGTTCGGTTATTGTGGTGGGACCGGAGCTCAAGATGCATCAGTGCGGTCTGCCGAAAAAGATGGCTCTGGAGCTCTTTAAGCCTTTTGTGATGAAGGAACTGGTAAATGAGGGCATTGCCCATAACATTAAAAATGCCAAAAAGATGGTAGAGGATGTCGATGATGAGGTCTGGGGTGTGCTGGAACAGGTGATTGAGGATCACCCGGTGCTTCTCAACAGAGCTCCCACCCTGCACCGTCTGGGAATTCAGGCCTTTGAACCGGTGCTAGTTGAGGGTAAAGCCATCAAGCTTCACCCCCTGGTCTGTCCGGCCTATAACGCCGACTTTGATGGGGACCAGATGGCGGTTCATGTACCGCTTTCGGCCGAGGCTCAGGCTGAATCGCGGCTGTTGATGCTTTCCACCACCAATCTCCTGACACCTTCTGACGGTACTCCCATTACCATTCCCACCCAGGATATGGTGCTGGGAATCTATTACCTGACAGGAATGAAGGAGGATCTCAAGGGTGAGGACAAACATTTTGCCACCTTCAATGAGACCGTTAAGGCCTATGATACCGATAAAATTGACCTCAGGGCCAGGGTCAAGGTCAGGTATCAGGGAGAAATAATAGAAACCACTGCCGGACGGATAATTTTAAACCAGTCTCTGCCCGAGGATTTTGAATTTGTCAATAAACTAATCGATAAGAGCGGGCTGGAGGAGCTGATTGCTGATCTCATTGACAGTTATGATAGCGATATAACCTCCGGTGTTCTGGATGAGATCAAAGCTCTGGGCTTTGATTTTTCCACCCGCTCGGGAATTTCCATTGCGATTTCCGATGCTGCTGTACCTCCGGCCAAGAAGGATATTATTTCTGAAGCTGAGGATTATGTCTCTCAAATAGAAAACCATTACCGGCGGGGTGCCATCACCGAGGATGAGAGGTATCAGAAGGTGGTCGATATCTGGAATCAGGCCAAGGATGATGTTACCGATGCCCTGCTGGAACATTTGACCGAAGAAAATAATATCTATGTTATGGCTACCTCGGGAGCCCGGGGTAATATTTCCCAGATCTCCCAGCTGGCCGGCATGCGGGGTCTGATGGCTGATCCCTCCGGCAGAATAATTGATCTGCCGATCCGTTCCAGCTTTAGAGAGGGTCTGGATGTGCTGGAGTACTTCCTCTCTTCCCACGGAGCCCGCAAGGGACTGGCCGATACCGCTTTGAGAACTGCTGACTCCGGTTACCTGACCCGGAGGCTGGTTGATGTTTCCCAGGATGTTATTGTCCGGGAAAATGACTGCGGTACAGAGGAAGGTATTGATGTTACATCTCTGGGCGGTGAAGATGATACAGCCATTGAAACTCTGGAAGAGCGCTGTACCGGCAGACTGGCTGTTCAGGATGTTGTCGATCCCGAATCCGGTGAGGTAATAGTTGAAAGAAATGAACTGCTCACCAGGAAAAAGGTCAAGAAGATCAAAGAGGCTAACATTAAAGAACTGATAATTCGCTCCATTCTAACCTGCGAAACCAAGCACGGTGTCTGCCGCAAGTGCTACGGCACAAATCTGGCAGACGGCCAGATGGTTGAAGTCGGTGAGGCCATCGGGATAGTGGCCGCCCAGTCTATCGGAGAACCCGGCACCCAGCTGACGATGAGGACCTTCCACACCGGTGGAGTTGCCGGAGACGATATTACCCAGGGTCTGCCCCGGGTGGAGGAGCTCTTTGAAGGCCGCTCCCCTAAAGGCCAGGCGATCATGACCGAAAAGACCGGCCGGGTTAAAATTGTTGAGAAGCGAAGTTCCCGCCGGGCGGTTATTGAAGATGAAGACGGCAAGAAAAAGACCTATCAGATTCCCTATGGTTCCAAGATGCTGGTTGAGAATGGCGATGAAGTGGCAGCCGGGGATAAGCTGACTGAAGGTCCAATGGATCCCAATATTATCCTTAAGGTTAAGGGTGAAAGACGGGCTCAAAAATATCTCCTGGAAGAGGTGCAGAATGTTTACCGCTCCCAGGGAGTTGAAATAAATGACAAGCACATTGAAGTGATCATCAGGCAGATGCTGAAGAAGGTTAAAATTATTTCAGCCGGTGATACCGATCTCCTGCCGGGCAGCCTGGTTAACAAATTTGAATACCGGGAGGCCAATCAGGAAGCCCTGGATAAGGGTCTGGAACCTGCTCAGGCCGAGCCGGCCCTGCTGGGAATTACCAAGGCTTCGCTGGCTACCGACAGCTTCCTTTCCGCAGCTTCCTTTCAGGAGACCACCAGGGTGCTGACCGAGGCCTCGCTGGAGGGTAAGGTTGATCCCCTGCTGGGGCTTAAGGAGAATGTTATTATCGGTCAGCTGATTCCGGCCGGTACCGGCATGAAATACTACCGCGATATCGATATAATTGACCTTAATGGGGAACCCCTAACCGGCCTGATTGAAGAGCCGGAAGAGGAGGTTTCCGAGGAGGAAGTTGAAAAAGTTGCAGAAACCGAAAAGCAGGCTTGACAATGCCTCCTAAAGGTGTTAAACTTTTTAAGTGTGCGCATAGAAAAATAAATATAGTCAGGGGCTTAAGGTCCCTGACTGTATTTTCTTTATTCATTGATAATCCGGGGAAGGAGGTGGATTTTAATGCCAACAATCAATCAATTGATTCGCAAAGGCAGGGATAAGGTCAAGAAGAAGCAGTCTGCTCCAGCTCTGGAAGGATGTCCTCAAAAAAGAGGTGTCTGCACCAGGGTCTATACTGCCACTCCTAAAAAGCCCAACTCTGCCCTGCGTAAAATTGCCCGGGTTCGCCTTACTAACGGCAAGGAGGTAACTGCCTATATTCCCGGAATCGGTCACAATCTCCAGGAACACTCGGTGGTTCTGGTTAGAGGAGGCCGGGTTAAGGATCTTCCCGGGGTTCGCTATCATATTGTGAGAGGTACTCTTGATACTGCGGGAGTGGAGGATAGAAAACAGGGCAGATCCAAATATGGTGTTAAAAAGCCACGAGATTAAATCATTATTAATTACCCGATAAAGGGGGGAAGATAATGCGGAAGAATAGAGCTGAAAAAAGGGAAGTTCAGCCTGACCCGATATATGATGAAGTTATTGTTAATAGAATTATTAACAAGGTGATGCTGGACGGGAAAAAGAGTCTGGCAGAAAATATAGTCTATCAGGCTCTGGAAATAGCCGAAGAAGAAACCGGTGAACCTGCTGTAGAAGTAGTTCGCCATGCTCTGGATAATGTTATGCCTGTGCTGGAGGTTAGAACCCGCCGGGTTGGTGGCTCCAACTATCAGGTTCCCGTGGAGGTAGATGAAGATAGAAAGGTCAGCCTGGGGCTGCGCTGGTTTGTTGAAGCCTGCCGCAAGCGAGGAGAACGCACCATGATTGAGCGGGTTGCCAATGAGTTGATTGATGCCTACAACAACAGCGGCGGCGCCGTAGCCAAGAAAGAAGAGGTTCACAGAATGGCTGAAGCCAATAGAGCTTTTGCCCATTACAGATGGTAAAACAACATCTGAGCAAGATATGTAAGTTTTGCAAGGAGTTTTGTAAGGAGGGAGTACAATGGCCCGACAATTCCCATTAAAACGCACCAGGAATATTGGAATTATGGCCCATATAGATGCTGGAAAAACCACAACAACAGAAAGAATCCTCTATTATACCGGTAGAGTTCATAAAATGGGCGAAACCCACGAAGGTGCAGCAGTTATGGACTGGATGGAACAGGAACAGGAACGGGGAATTACCATTACCTCGGCTGCTACCACCTGTCAGTGGCGGGATCATCGTATTAATATTATAGATACGCCCGGACACGTTGACTTTACTGTAGAGGTTGAAAGATCCCTGCGGGTCCTGGATGGAGCTATTGCGCTTTTCTGTTCGGTAGGAGGAGTAGAACCCCAATCAGAAACTGTCTGGAGACAGGCAGATAAATATAAAGTTCCCCGGATTGCCTTCGTCAATAAAATGGATAGAATGGGTGCCGATTTTTACCGGGTAGTGAAAATGATGCGCGAGAGGCTGGGAGCTAATGCCGTCCCGGTCCAGCTTCCTGTTGGTTCCGAGGATAAATTTAAAGGTGTAGTTGATTTAGTCAAGATGAAAAGTATAGTTTATGAGGATGATCTCGGGATTAACTACCATGAAGAAGAAATTCCAGTGGATTATCGGGAGCTGGCTGAAGAAAAACGAGAGGAACTGATGGAGTCCCTCTCGGAAGAAGATGACGAGTTAATGATGAGCTATCTTGAGGGAGAAGAAATATCGGAAGAGAAGATAATCGAGGTTTTACGTAAAGCCGTTTTAAATGTTAATGTAATTCCGGTTCTCTGCGGCTCGGCTTTTAAAAATAAAGGAGTCCAGCTGCTGCTGGATGCTGTAGTGGATTATCTGCCTTCTCCTCTGGATGTACCTCCGGTTAAAGGAATCGATCCCAAAACAGAGGAAGAGGTTGTTGTCAGTGCTGATGATGAAGAACCCTTTGCGGCTCTGGCCTTTAAGATTATGGCCGACCCCTATGTCGGCAAGCTGGCTTTTTTCCGGGTTTATTCCGGGAAACTGGAGGCCGGCTCCTACGTTTATAATACCTCCTCCGGCAAGAAGGAAAGAATTGGCCGGATTCTCCAGATGCACGCCAATCATCGGGAGGAGCGTGAGGTTGTCTATGCCGGCGACCTGGCAGCTGCCGTGGGAATGAAAAATACCAGCACCGGAGATACTATCTGCTCTGAAGATCGACAGGTGGTGCTGGAATCAATGGAGTTCCCCGAACCGGTAATTTCGGTAGCCATTGAGCCCAAGAGCCAGGCTGACCAGGATAAACTGGGAGAAGCCCTGCAGCGGCTGGCTGAAGAGGATCCCACCTTTCAGGTTAAGACCGATGAAGAAACCGGTCAGACTATAATTAAGGGCATGGGAGAATTACATCTGGAAGTTATTGTGGACCGTCTCTTGAGAGAGTTCAAGGTTGATGCCAATATTGGCAAGCCCCGGGTATCCTACCGGGAAACCATTTCCAAGGCTGTCTCCGATGTTGAGGGTAAATTTATCCGCCAGAGCGGAGGCCGCGGCCAGTACGGCCATGTAGTTATGGATCTTGAGCCCCAGAAACAGGGAAAGGGCTTTGAATTTGAAGATGAAATTACAGGGGGAGCCATTCCCAAAGAGTTTATCTCTGCCGTGGAAAAGGGCATCAAGGAAGCCATGGAAAACGGTGTTAAGGCCGGTTACCCCATGGTTGATATCAAGGTTACCCTGAAGGACGGCAGTTTTCACGAAGTAGATTCCTCGGAAATGGCCTTTAAAATAGCCGGTTCCATCGGTTTTAAACAGGGCGTAGAAAGAGCCCGGCCGGTTTTACTGGAGCCCGTAATGGAAGTAGAGGTAGTCACACCGGAAGAATATATGGGAGATGTAATTGGAGATTTAAACGGACGGCGCGGTAAAGTCGAGGGCATGAATTCCCGGGCCTCAGCCCAGGTAATTTCAGCCCTGGTGCCACTGGCGGAAATGTTTGGCTATGCCACCGATCTCAGATCCAAAACCCAGGGTCGGGCAACCTATACCATGCAGTTTTCCCATTATGCTAAAACACCTAAAAATATTGCTAAAGAAATTATTGGAGATTAACCGAAGTATGCTAAAAAAATTACTGGAGAGCAACTCAAGAAATCAAAGGAGGATGAGAAAAAAATGGCAAAGGAAAAGTTTGAAAGGACAAAGCCCCATATTAACATCGGTACAATCGGTCACGTTGACCACGGCAAGACCACACTGACAGCAGCGAT
>PWHA01000047.1 GCA_003554685.1 Halanaerobiaceae bacterium | reverse complement strand
GGACTGCTGGCGGCAGGAACTGAAAGAAGTCGAGCATCGCATTGACAGGCTGGAGGGTAAAGGCTGCTGAGATTTGGTCCGGACTGATGTTAGCAAAGGGGATGGTAGCAGGCCATGCTGCTAATCATTGAGATCATAAGTTATCTTTTTCTGGCCTACCTGCTGTATTTCAGTCAGGAGCTGGGCAGATACGCGGTGGGACGCTGGGCTGGAATACCCGGTGATAAAATCAAGATTGAGCTCTTTATTTTTCCCCAGCGCACATCGATCTTTAATGGGACAGGCTGGGTTAAATCCCGGGAAGAGGGCTTCTTTTCTGGCTATTATCGCTATGATCCGGGCTGGAACTTTGGTTTTATCTTTGCCGTTTCGGGCCTGACGGGAGAATCTGCCGTCCTGATTCTGCTCTATCTGATGCTGAGAGCAGCCGGTTTCTGGGCCCAGGCCAGAACGGCGGTTTATCTTTCAGTCCTGCTGGCTGCCGGTCTGCTGCTCTATGATATTATTTATACCTGGCGGAAGGATGTCATTATAGGGGATTTTATTTCCTCCTACGCCATCAATTCCAGGTATGCCGTTATTTATGTTCTCAGCCATTTCCTGATCAGGGCTGTCATGCTCACCTTTCTTTGAGTATTGCTGCTCTCAATGAGAACTCCAGCGCGCAATCTGGATTTAAGAAGCACTATTTAGAGGGGGGAGTAAGATTTGCTGGAGTTAACTTGTATTACCCGGATTTTGTTCTTAAATATATTGAGCTACCAGAGGAGTAAGTTTGGTGGAAATAAATATTACTATAATCTTATCAGCTCTTATACCTCTAATTATTCTCTTTCTGCTGATGGCCGGACTGAAAATGAACTACCGTCTGGCAGCTCTGCTGGCTTTATTGCCGGCAGCAGCCCTGGCCCTTTCTGTTTACGGCCTAACTCCAGCTCAGCTCTTTAATGCCCTGGCCCGGGGGGCAGCAATGAGTCTTTTTATTATCTTAATAGTTTCCGGAGCGATTTTTCTCTATAATGTGGTGGAGGTTTCGGGGGGATTCTCGCGGCTGAAAACCTTCTTTCTGGCAGAAGGACAGCAGCCCGGATTCTGGCTGCTGCTTTTTTTGAGCTGGGTGGTCTCGTCCTTTATTCAGGGAGTTTCAGGTTTCGGGGTGCCGGTGGCAGTGGTGGGATCTCTCCTGGTTGGTCTGGGCTACAATCCCCTGCTGGCCCTGGCTGCGGTTTTAATCGGTCATTCCTGGTCGATCAGCTTTGGCTCCATGGGTTCTTCCTTCTATGCTCTGAATCTAGTGACCGGCCTGCCGGCAGCTGCTCTGGGTCTGACAGCGGTAGGCCTTTTTCTGCCTGCCATCTGGAGCACCGGTCTGGGAGTTGCCTGGCTTTATGGAGGCTGGACCCGGGTAAAAAGCTCAGCCTGCAGGATTTTCCTGCTGGGAATGATAATGTCAGGTGTTCAGGCCCTGCTGGCCGGTTTGTATCTGCCCCATCTGGCCACCTTTGCTGCCGGATTTATCGGGAGTATCTGCTGCCTCTGGTTCTGGAGGGTCGATATCTTTCCGGAACCAGAAAACCAGATTCAGCAGAAAAAGGGAGAGGGCCTTAAGTACAAGGATATTGTTCAGTCCCTGCTGCCCTACTTTATTTTACTGGTTATCGTCCCGGCAGCCCAGCTTCCTCCCCTGCAGAAGCTGCTGGCCGGGGCGGAGTATGGTTTTAGCTTCTCCGGTTTTGTTACAGCCAGGGGGTATGAGGTAGCGGCAGCTGAAAATTATGCAGCGATAAATCTCGCTGGCCATCCCTTTATGCTGCTGCTGCTCTCAGCTTTTCTGGGAGGATTTTTTCTGCAGCAGGCTGACAGGTTAAATCTTCGGGACTGGAAGAAGATTTTTGCTGACAGCTGGCAGCAGCTGCAGAGATCTGCCCTTAGCCTTTTGCTATTAATGCTGCTTGCCGGGGTTATGAACTACTCCGGCATGATTTATGCCTTTGCCCGGGGACTGGCAGGTTTTACCGGCAGGGCCTTTCCCTTTTTCTCCCCCTTTGTAGGTGTGCTGGGAGCCTTTCTGACCGGCAGTAATACCAGTTCTAATGTTTTGTTTGGAGGATTGCAGAATGAGATTGCCGGGATTCTGGAAGTTTCTCCGCTGCTGCTGGCTGCGGCTCAGACCGTAGGGGGCTCTTTAGGTTCGGCTGTGGCTCCGGCAAAGATTGTGCTGGGGACAGCAACTGCCGGGGAAGAGGGGTCTGAGGGACTGCTTCTGAGGCGTTGTCTCGGTTATACTTTACTCAGCGCCGGTCTGGTAGGGGTAATAACCGGTCTGTTGACTCTGCTGTTTTAAAAAAGCTGATTAGTGAAAAATTAATTAAAAAATTGTGTTAAATAATGCAATAATGATTGACAAGTAAACATGATAATATTAAGATTTAATTGATAAAAAAGTGCTGGAGGAGGCTGCCGGCAAATAAAATCTGACAATAAAAAAACTGCCCTTCTAGGGGCAGTTTTTTAAGGTTTTACTGCTCAAATGCGGTTATTCTGACTGTTGCTTTTAAAAAAGATATAAAAAAGATGTAAACTTTATTTGAATAATTAGCTTAAGCTTACTAAAGTTTAACCTAGCTAACCGGGGTTTTTTCTTTTTGGTTCTGGTTTTCCCTTTCTACGGCATAATAAAATATTCTCCTGATATGCCTCATGATGCGCTTGGTGGCCTCCTCCGGTTCGCATTTAATTCTTTTGTTGATGATCAGGGACAGCATGCCATGATAAACCAGACGTATTTCTTCATCTATCTCTGAAGCCGTCTCCTCGGAGAAAAAACCTGCTTCCAGCACCGGTTCCATGGAAATTGAGGTGCGGCGAGATAGTCTGGTTTCAACCAGCATGGGTATTAATTCTTCCGGCGGGCTGCCCAGGTCTTCAGGGTAGAGCTGATAGTAATTTTTTAACAGGTTTCCGGGTCGGCCGCCGATGTCATCGGCAAAGATGGCGTAAAATATTTTAGGTTTGCGGAAGGAATGGAGGCAAAAGCATTCCCACATCAGGATCAGTTTTTCCAGTTCATTTTCTCCCCGGGCAATATAGCCCGGCATTTCCTGGACATAATCTTTAAGAAATTTGGTGGCAGCAAAGAAAATAAGCTGATTGCAGTTATCAAAATAGTTGTAGATGGTAGCGCTGTTGTAACCGGCAATCTTTGCTACCTTTCTAATTGTTACACTTTCGATGTCCTCTTCTTCGATAATCTGGGAGGCAGCATCAATAAAAACTTTGATGGTCCGGATTTTTTTAATATCTTTCTGGTCAAATTCAATCATAAAATTACCCTCTCCTAGTAATATTATAATGGCCAAAAAACTTGTTAAATATGTCGCAAAATGATGGTACTATTGCTCACTATATCGGAGAAAATTCATTTTAAGAATACAATAAATTGTGCTAAAATGCAAGCATAACAGTTAAAATTAAGGTTTTTTGCTGCTGCTGGCGGTAGTCATATCAGGTCGAAAATCTTTGACACAACAGCAAACACAGGCACAGGTAAATTATTTAGTTTTATATAATCATATTTTAAATATCATAGGATGATTAATTAGAAAAAAAATTCACTAAAGGAGCTGATTTAAATGTCAGAGGTGTACAAGGTTTATTTTTTTGTATTAAAGGTTTTTAATGCCGGACAAAGAATTACTTAAATAGAAATCTTTTAATAAAAAGGAGGAAGGCCGATAACGGCACACATATGAATCCAGATGAGATTAAAAAGAAGGCGCAGGAAATCAATCAGGAGATTGTTGAATGGCGGCGGTATCTTCACCAGCATCCGGAAACCGGTTTTGACCTGCCGGTAACAGAAACCTATCTCAAAGAAAGACTTCAAGAACTGGAGGTTGAGATCAAGAAGAACTATGGTGGCAGCGGATTTGCTGCGGTCATCCGGGGGGAGCAGGAAGCTTCGGAAGAGAAAACAATTGCCATCAGGACTGATATGGATGCCCTCAATCTTCAGGAAAGCAGCAGCAGGGATTATGCCTCGCAGCATGAGGGTAAAATGCACGGTTGCGGTCATGATGCCCATATGGCCATGGTCCTGGGAGCAGCCCGACTTTTGCAGGAGTATCGCAGCAGTTTCTCCGGTCTGGTGAAATTTATATTCCAGCCGGCCGAGGAGATTGGCGAAGGTGCAGAGGCCATGCTGAAAGAGGGGGTATTTACTGATGAACCCGAAGTTGATGCCATTATTGGCACCCATATCGGCAGCATCTGGTCGCTGCCCAGCGGTCAGGTGGGTTACAGGAAGGGGCCTTTAATGGCGGCTGCCGATAAAATTAACATTAGAATCCGGGGTAAAGGAGGTCACGGGGCCAAGCCCCAGGAGACAGTTGATGCTCTGGTTGTGGGAGCCGAGGTAGTATCCTCTCTGCAGAATATTGTCAGCCGGCGGATTGATCCGCTGGATTCAGCGGTGGTCAGCATAGGTGAATTCCGGGCCGGATCGGCCTTTAATATTATTGCTGAAGAGGCAGAACTTTCCGGTACAGTTCGCAGTTTAAGTTCAAAGACCCGGGAGCAGCTACCTGAATTTATTGAAGATGTAATTGAGGGAGTTTGTCTGGAAATGGGCGCGGATTATGAATTTGAGTATACCTACGGGCCACCGGTGCTGGAAAATGATGCTGACTTTACCGATCTTTTTATTGAAACAGCCGGGGAAATGCTGAGAGAGGAAAATGTTGTGGAAATCAGTCGGCCTACCATGGGAGGAGAGGATATGGCTTTCTTTCTCCAGGAGGTTCCAGGAACCTTCTTTGGCCTGGGCAGTGTGAATCCGGATAAGGGAACGGATGCTCCCCACCATAACTCTGAGTTTGATGTGGATGAGGATGTTTTCTGGATAGGGGCTGCCCTTTTTACTGCTGTAGCCCTAAAATGGCTGGCCGAGCGGCCGCGATAATCCTCATAGGGCAGGTATATTTCCTTTTCTCCCCGGGCAGCATCCGCACTCCTTTCAAAGGCGGTATCGGCTCCCGGGGCAGCCCCGCCGCGCAGGATCCAGCCCTGCCGGGCTGCCCTTTGAGCAATTTTTTTCATTAAATCAAGAATTTCAGCCGGGGTCGTCCGGCTGCCAATTCCAGCATAGTACATTTCCGTTCACCTCATTTTTACTTGCCTGGTCTGGTTTAAAACAGCAGCCAGAAGGCTATCTGATTTAAGATAATACCGACCACCAGGGCCACGGTGGGGGTTCCCAGCCAGCCAAAGAGAATTTTCCGGGTTATGCTCCAGTCCAGCATATTGACTCCTTTTACCAGACCTACTCCTAGGACGGCCCCCACGATGGCCTGGGAGGAGGATACGGGTATACCAATTCGGGCAAAAATATAGAGGGTGATGGAATGAGACAGCACCGTTATCAGGGCCATCAGCGGCGTTAACCCGGTAATTTTTTTGCCTACCGTGTGCATTACTCCTCTGCTGTAAACGACCCCAAGACCGATGGCCATTCCCCCAATAACTCCTCCTAGCTGAGGTTCGAACATCCCGGCTTCCACAAATACACCGATAACATTGGCTACATTATTGGCTCCTAAAGAATAGGCTCCGTAGATTCCCGAGACTATCAGGCCAATTCGGACAAAGGTTTCAAATCTTTTCATACCGGATAGCCGATCTTCAATAAAAAGAATGTATGCTTTATAAAGCAGATAACCGATGATCATTGCACCCACCGGGGTCAGGATCCAGGCGCTGATGATGGGCAGCAGGGTGGCAAAGTCCACATTGCCGGCCAGGAGATTACTGCCAATGATAGCACCCACCACAGCCTGAGAGGTGGAAACCGGCAGCTCCAGCAGGGTCATCAAAGTAACCGTCAGGGCTGCAGCCAGCGAGCTGATAAAGGCTGTTAGCAGTGTCTGATCGGCCAGCTGGCCCAGAGTTTCCATTCCTCCGGCGCCCTCCAGACCGGAGCCGATTATCACAAAAATGGTGGTCAGCAGCACCGCAGTGTGAAATTTGATAACCCGGGTCATTACAGCAGTACCAAAGATATTGGCAGCATCATTGGCTCCCAGGGTTCCACCCAGATATATTCCGGAAAGTAAATACCACATAGTTTGCCTCCTCCAGCTGCTTATCTTCTAATTTTCTGTCTGGTATATTTTTAGTTTCTGGCTGTTATACTCAAACTCCTGCTTTTTAACCCTTTCTCATTGAGACAATCATTTCAATATTGTCTCCCACATTTTCTATGATATCTGCCAGATCGGATATATTTTTTACCAGATCGCGATGGGCTAACTTATCTGCTGTATCAAGTTCTTCTATCCGGCCAATTTTCCTGGTGATCTCCTCTTCGATACTATCCAGCTGGGACTCGATCTCTTCCAGCTCCTGAGCATAGACCAGGGCCTGATTCATCTCATCAAATAATAGTTCAACCCCCTGGGTAAGCTGAGAAAACTGTTCGAGCAGCAGCTCCTGCATCTCTTTAATCTGCTCCCGGTCTAGGTGATCAAATTTCAAGCCCAGAAATATGATGCTGTCAAGAATATCCTGGGCAGCATCGGCAATATCATCGATTGACTCTATCAGCTGCAGCATATCACTTCTGGTATGGGGCATAAGCTTTCCCTTGAGGATATTCTGGATTATTTTCCGGCGGTAATCATCGGCCTCGCTTTCTTTCCGGTGTGTGATTTCAGTCAGCTTTTTTACCTCTTCAGTTTCACCTTCAGCGAGATATTTGCAGACAGAATCCAGCGATTTTTCCAGACATTCACCCACTGCTGTGACTAACTGCTTCATATCCTCTTCAATCCGGTCAAATTCTGCAG
>PWHA01000310.1 GCA_003554685.1 Halanaerobiaceae bacterium | reverse complement strand
CCGGGGCAGGCAGTATTGGAGTGGTGGCTCATTCTGACTGCATTATAATGGGCCATGGTCCCGGAGTAACCACTATTATGACCTCCAAACAGGATATTATCCAGCCGAAAATTACCCGGGAAGCCAACATTGCCGGATATCTCGAGATTAACTGAGTTGAACCTGGCAGATATCAAAACAAATTTCAGGTAAACTACCTGCCTTTCAGAGAGACAAAATTTAATCCAGCCAGGAGTTAGTTTTAATTAGAACTGGTTTTAATTAGAATGGGGATGATAAATGTGAACAGTTCAGAAATTCAGCCGGGAGAAGAAGATTTTGACGAGAATGTTTCGAGAAAATCAATGATATCAGATTTTCATTTTCCGGAGAAAGTAAAAGCAGTCGAAGAAATTCCTGGTGGGTTAAGAATAGATTTTGCAAAGCACCGGCTGGAACTGCTCTGGTACCGACCAGGAATGATAAGGGTGATTTTTGCTGATGACAGTAATTTTACCAGAAAGACAACTCCAGCAGTCTGCCGGGAATTTACTCCCGAAGAGCTGACAGAGAAAATTGATTATCAGGAGGATGACAGTACTGTGCTGCTTTCCGGTCCAGACTGCAGTGTCAAAGTGGAACTGGATCCCTTTTCCCTAAGCTTTCTTGATAGTGAGGGTGAGATCATTCAGGCTGATGTTCCCGGCAGTTCAGCAGGCTGGTGGCGTAATCAGGTATGCTGTCAGAAAAAGTTAAGACCGGAGGAAAGAATTTATGGACTGGGGGAGAAAACCGGTTTTCTCGATAAGAGAGGTCGGAGCTATACCATGTGGAATACCGATGCCTATGAACCCCATGTGCCCTCCACCGATCCCCTTTACATTTCAATTCCCTTTTATCTGGGCTTTATTCCCGGTAAGAGCTATGGAGTTTATTTTGACAACAGCTACCGATCTCATTTTGATATCGGTCACAGCTCTTCCCGGCAGCTTTGTTATCGGGCAGAAGGAGGCAGCCTGGATTATTTCTGGCTGGCCGGGCCGGAACTTGAGGATGTGATAAAGTCCTATACCTGGCTTACCGGCCGAACTCCTCTTCCGCCGCTATGGTCACTGGGTTATCACCAATCCCGCTACAGTTATTATCCTCAGGAGGAGGTCCTGAAACTGGCTGATATGTTTCGTGAGAATAAAATTCCCTGTGATGCTATTCATCTGGATATACATTATATGGATGGCTACCGGGTTTTCACCTGGGACCAGGACCGTTTTCCCAGGCCTGAAAAGCTGACTGAAAAGCTTCAGGAAAGGGGCATTAAGCCGGTAACTATTATAGACCCAGGGGTGAAGATTGACCCGGAATATCAGGTTTATCGCAGCGGCCAGCAGCAGGACTATTTCTGTCGTTATCTTGATGGTCGCCTCTGCCGGGAGGAGGTCTGGCCGGGGGAAACCGCCTTTCCCGATTTTACCAGAGAGGAGGTGCGGTGCTGGTGGAAGAGCCTGCATAAAGATTTTCTCAAAACCGGAATCCGGGGTTTCTGGAATGACATGAATGAACCTGCAGCCTTCAATGACAGGATGACCCTGGATGAAGAGGTGGAGCATCTGAATGATGGTGATCCCGGTTCCCATCTGAGATTTCACAATCTCTATGCTCTGGAGGAAGCCCGGGCCACCAGCTCGGCCATCAAAGAGTATCAGCAGGAACGTCCCTTTGTCCTGACCCGGGCGGGCTTTGCCGGTATTCAAAGATATGCTGCTGCCTGGACCGGTGATAACCGCAGCTTCTGGCGGGATCTTGAACTGGTAATGCCGATGCTGGCCAATCTGGGGATGAGCGGACTCGGCTTTAGTGGAGCAGATGTAGGAGGTTTTACCGGTGATGCCAGCGGTGAGCTTTTAACCCGCTGGATCCAGCTGGGGGCCTTTATGCCCTTTTTCCGCAATCATACCTCTCTCAATACCAGAAATCAGGAGCCCTGGGCCTTCGGGGAGCCCTATACTTCCATTATTAAGCGTTATATCAAGCTGCGCTATCAGCTGCTTCCTGAATTTTATAATCTCTTTTATCAGCAGGCCGAGAAGGGTCTCCCTGTCTGGCGGCCGCTGGTGCTTAATTATCCCGGAGACCCTGAAACCCACAATCTTTCTGATCAGATTATGATTGGTGACTCCCTGCTGCTAGCGCCGGTTATCAGACCGGAGAGCCGGGAGAGAAGGGTTTATCTGCCGGGTTCAGGCTGGTATGATTTTTGGAGCGGCAGGTACTATCAGGGAGGTGAGAGCTATTTGATTGCAGCTCCCCTGGAAAAAATGCCGATCTTTGTGACAGAAAATTCTCTGCTTCTGAGCACTGAGACAGACAAACTCCATACCGGAAGGGGTTTTTCCGATCTGGTTTTAAATATCTATTCTGGCCGGAAGCAGGCAGTCTCTTCGGGCAGTATTTATGAAGATGATGGTATCAGCTTTGACTATCAGGAGGGCAAGTATAATCTGATCAATTATCAGCTGGCTTCTACCGAGAACAGCCTGAAACTGGAACTGGAAACTGAAAAGCAAAACTATTCCGGTGGTATTCAGGACTGTACTATCAAACTGATCGGGCTGGAAGCTGCACCTTCAGCGGTTGAAATAAATGGCAGAGAAATTCATGATAAATATAAATATCAGGCCGGGGAACTGGAGGTAGTTCTTTCAGAGCTGGATCAAACTAAACTGCTGGTTAAATATTAATAACAATTCCTGCTTGACAAAAAAATTACCAGGTGTTATTATGTTCTCAAGTAAAATTTTTCTCTTTACTTAAAAATTATTCCAGATAAATTATTGGATAAATGTTTTTTTACAGTGATATTAGGGTAAGGGTTTGCTTTACTGATGTATTTGCCGAAAATTAAAAGGGGGATGCGGTTCTGATGGTGAATAATGAGATGACTGCAGAAAATTTGAGATCTGCCTTTGCCGGAGAGAGTCAGGCCTACCAGCGTTACCAGGTCTGGGGTGACAGGGCTGAGAAAGAAGGTTTTCCTGGTGTTGGGCTTCTTTTCAAGGCTGTGGCCTTTGCTGAACAGGTTCATGCTGGCAATCATTTTGAAGTTTTGGAAAATGTTAAGGGAGATTTTCTGGTTGCTGCCGGAGCAGGCTTTGGCATAGGGAAAACAGCAGAAAATCTAAAAGATGCCATTGCCGGAGAAAAACATGAAATAGAGCAGATGTATCCTGCATTTTCTCAGGTGGCTAAAAACCAGAAAGAAAGTGAAGCCATTAAAAGCTTTCATTATGCTCTGGAGGCTGAAAAAGCTCACGCTGAACTTTTTTCCCTGGCGAAAAAAGCCCTGGATAGCGGCCGGAATTTCGAAGTTGATTCCTTCCAGGTTTGTGAAGTCTGCGGATATACCGTTAAAGCCGAAGCTCCGGATAAATGTCCTGTATGTGGAAAAGAGGCAGAAAAATTTAGAGAATTTGCCTGATACCTGCATTACTTTACTGGAATGCAGGATAATTTTGACCGGCTAAAAGTCCGGTTAAAAAAATAAATAAGGAGGCAAAAATATGTCAAAGTATCAAATTAAAAAACTGCAGGATCCCTCTGACAAGACTGCCCTGGAGAAGAAGCATGTTCCTTATTTTGTTGACGTGCCGGACAAAGTAAAAAAAGGTGAATATTTTAAAGTAACTCTCAGGATGGGCAAGGAGATTGAACATCCCATGGAAGAAGGTCATTATATTCAGTTTGTTGCCCTTTATGCTGATTATTTCCAGCTGGCCCGGGCCGATTTCAATCCGGAAGCCAAGGCAGAAGTAACCTTTAATGTTAAACTGGAAGAACCCGCAACACTAAGAGCCTTTGAAAGCTGCAACCTTCATGGGCAGTGGGAATCCAGTCATGAAATAACTGTAGAATAATTTTTTTTAGTTTAACTTTATGCAGGTAATGCCTTTGCTGGCATTAACCTGCCAAAATATCTGCCCCGGCCTTGTTATCAGGCCCGGGGCTATTTTTTATCTCACAGCAGTTGCCCGGGGTTTTCCTACCGAAATAAGATAGCCTGGATAAAAGAGATTTCGCTTTTTTAATTTTTTAGGGCTTAAAAGGGTGAGGAACTTGAAAAAAAGCAAAAGGGGTTATGATAATAAAGCAGTGAAAGGCCATATTGTAGCACTGGGAGGCGCCAATCTTGATATTAAGGGCTACCCGGCAAAATGTTTTATTCCGGGAACTTCTAATCCAGGCCGCATTTTCAGCACACCCGGTGGAGTTGCCAGAAATACAGCAGCCAGCCTGGCAGAACTACAATCCAGGGTTTACCTCATTTCGGCAGTTGGTCAGGATTTTTATGGAGAAATGATTCTTAAAAAAACAGGAAATAGCGGTGTTAATCTGGAATATATTATAAAGTCCAGCAGATATCAAACCGGAACCTATCTGGCGCTTATGGATAATCAGGGAGAACTTCAAGCTGCTGTGGCAGATATGGAGATAATCGAGGAAATAGTTCCGGAGAAACTGGAGGAGCTGTTCACTCTCTTCAGTCAGGCCGACTATATTTTTGCCGACACCAATCTGACAGTTCCGACGCTGGAATGGTTGATGGCAGCTGGCTTTAAGGCGAAAATAATTGTTGACCCTGTTTCTTTAAAGAAGGCCGATAAAATTAAAGATTTAATCGGGAAAACAGCTTATCTAACCCCTAATCTGGAAGAATTCTTTTATCTCTATGGGCCAAAAGAAGATCTAAAGCTGAAGAGAAATATTGAAAATAATTCTAACAGGACATCTGAAGCTATAGAAAAAATCAAAAGAATAGCAGAAATTGTCGCCAGCAGCAGAAGTAAGTTAACCCCCGGGACAAAACTTCTGGTAAGCTTAGGCTCTGCCGGGGTAATATATGCTGGCCCCAAGCAGCATTTTCATCAGCCTACTCCTGGAGAAATATATCATTCTTCTCTCGAAGAAAAAGGGAAAAAAATAATAGAAACCACCGGAGCAGGTGATGCTCTGACAGCCGGCTTTATCCGGGGAATGCAGCTAGGTCTTGATCCGGAAGAGGCTGCAGCCCTGGGGCAGCAGGCTGCCCTGCTTACTATCCAATCCCGGGAGGCGGCAGTAAGCAATCTGGCTGATCAGCTGGAGAGAAAATAAGGAAACGGGGGATTTTAAATGAAATATTTAATTATAGCTGACAGGATTCAACAGGCAAAATATGACAGACGGCCGGTGGTTGCCCTGGAATCCACAGTGATTACTCATGGGATGTCCTATCCCGAGAATATCGAAACAGCTCTTGAGGTTGAAAAAATAATTGAAGAAGAGGGAGCTGTGCCGGCGACCATAGCCATTCTGGCAGGCAAAATTAAGGTGGGTCTCTCCCAGGAGGAAATAAAGGAGCTGGCTGACAGGGAGGATGTTGAGAAAATCAGCCGCCGTGATATTCCCTGGGCTGTAGCTTCCGGCAAGTATGGCGCTACCACGGTAGCTGCGACAATGATTGCCGCTCATCGGGCCGATATCAGGTTTTTTGTTACCGGGGGAATTGGCGGTGTTCGCCGGGGAGGAGAAAACAGCCTTGATATTTCTGCTGATCTAACCGAGCTGAGCAGGACACCTGTGACTGTTATCTCGGCAGGTGCTAAAGCTATCCTTGATTTAGAACTGACTCTGGAAAGGCTCGAGACTGAAGGTGTTCCGGTGCTGGGTTTTAGGACCGATGAATTTCCGGCCTTTTATTCCCGGAAAAGTGGTTTGAAGCTAAAAACCAGGGTGGACACGCCTCAGGATATAGCTGAGATAGTAAGAGCCAGAGATGATCTTGAGTTGAAAAACGGTATTCTGGTTGCCAACCCTATTTCCCGGGAAAGAGAAATTCCTCTGGCTGAAATTGAGCCTGAAATAAAAAAGGCAGTAGCAGAAGCCAGGGATGAAGATATTTCAGGATTTGCTCTAACTCCCTTTTTGCTGGAGAGAATAAAAAAAATATCCTCCGGGCAGAGTTTAAAGGTCAATATAGAACTTTTAAAAAATAATGCCTGTCTGGGAGCCCGGGTTGCTGTGTCTCATCACAATCTGGAGGTTATGGGGGAATAAATCTTAAGCAGGGATAAAAATCTTCAGCAGATTATGTGATTAATGAACCTGCTTATTAAATGTTTACCAGCTATAAAGTCTTCTGCTTTATTCAATAATTTTTTGGGGTGGTGAAAGTTCAATTATGACTGCAAATAATAATTTTGATAATGGCAAAACTGCAGCCAGCAGGAGAATTGCTCTGGATGTCAACAATATGTTTGCCTCCCGGCTGGGAGAGGAACAGGGCATTAAAAAAGCCCGGGTATCTGAATTAAAGTCCCAGACCAGGGAGATCCATTACCGGATACAGGAACAGAAGCCCGGCTTTACCAGATTACCCTTCCGTCAGGAAAAGGTGGTAACCAGAATTAAAGAAATGGCTGAAGAAAGAGCAGGAGATTATGATAATTTTGTAGTTCTGGGTATTGGTGGTTCAGCTCTGGGTAATATTGCTCTTCAAACAGCTCTTAATGATCCTTATTATAATGTTAATTCCGGGGTAAGAAAGGGCTATCCCCGGCTTTTTGTGCAGGATAATGTTGACCCGGAAAGGTTTGCTGCCCTGCTGGATTTTCTTGAACTGGAAAGGACGGTCTTTAATGTAATTTCTAAATCAGGAAGCACGGCAGAAACCATGAGTTTGTATTTGATTGCCCGGGAGGCGGTAGCAGAAGAAGTTGGCCAGGATCAGATAGAAAGGCATTTTATTGCCACTACCAGTAAGGATTCCGGTTATCTAATTGAAATTGCCGGGCGGGAAGGCTATCCCTGTTTCAGCATTCCCGAAGATGTGGG
>PWHA01000199.1 GCA_003554685.1 Halanaerobiaceae bacterium | reverse complement strand
CGCCGTGAACATCCCAGTCCACCGCTGATTTTATTATTCTATCGACCCTTTCACTGCCATCTAAAATCAGACCGAAGCCGCTGTTAAAGCACTTGCCGATGCCAACCCCGCCGCCGTTGCTCTGAACTGCCAGGGTCATGCCCCGGGCGGCATTGCCGGCAAAACAGTGGATGGACATCTCGGCCATGATATTGCTGCCATCCTTAATATTGGCCGTCTCCCGGAAGGGAGAATCGGTACCTCCGGTATCATGGTGGTCCCGGCCCAGCATAACAGGGCCAATCTCTCCTGCACGGACCAATTCATTAAATTTCAGGGCAATTTTGATCCGGCCCGGTCCATCAGCGTAGAGTATTCTGGCCTGAGACCCAACCACCAGGTCATTGTCCTCGGCATCTTTAATCCAGTGGTAATTGTCATAATCCTGGGCACGGCGGTCGGGATCGATGCACTCCTGAGCAGCCCGATCGGTCTTTCTCAGGTCAGATTTGTCTCCGGAAAGGCAGACCCAGCGGAAGGGGCCATAGCCATAATCAAAGCAGATGGGCCCCATGATATCCTCGACATAGGAGGGGAAGATAAAACCCCGGTCGGGATTATCGGGAACCAGGGCAATCTCATCCACCCCGGCGTCATAGACAGCCTTCATGAAACTGTTGCCGTAATCAAAGAAGTAGGTTCCCTGGCTGGTGATCTCCTGAATCAGACTGAAATGCCTCTGCAGGGATTTATCCACAGCCTGTTTAAATTTTTCCGGGTTTTCGGCCAAAAGCTCCCGGGCTTCGGCAAAGGAGCAGCCCTGAGGAATATAGCCGCCGGAATAAGCCTCATGACATGAGGTCTGGTCTGAGAGGAGATCGACCTCAATCTGATTTTCCACGATATATTCCAGTAGATCGACGACATTGCCGTGATAGCCAATTGATACAGCTTTCTCCTGTTTTTGATATTTTTTAACCCAGGTGAAGATTTCATCGAGATCGGCAGAAACCCGGGAGAGCCAGTTCTGTTTTAACCGGGTCTCAATCCGGGATTTATCGACTTCGGCAATCACACCGACACCCCCGGCTATTTCAACGGCTTTAGCCTGGGCTCCGCTCATCCCACCTAGCCCGGAGGTGATAAAGAGCTGACCGCTCAGGTCTTCGTCAGCAGCATTGCCGAGAAATTTGCGGCCGGCATTGAGCAGAGTTAAATAGGTACCGTGGACAATACCCTGGGGGCCTATATACATCCAGCCTCCGGCGGTCATCTGACCGTAATTGGCCACTCCCAGGGCAGCTGCTTTATTGAAATGCCCGGGATCATCAAACATGCCGACCATCAGGGCATTGGTGGAAATAACCCGGGGAGCCCCGGGATGGGAGGGGAAAAGCCCCAGGGGATGACCGGAATGAACCACCAGGGTCTGGTCCTTTCTCATCTCCTGCAGGTAGCCTTTAATCAACCGGTACTGCATCCAGTTCTGACAGACCTGCCCTGTTTCTCCGTAGGTAACCAGTTCATAGGGATAAAGAGCCACCTCAAAATCCAGATTATTATCAATCATGAGCTGCAGGGCCCTGCCCTCCAGGGTCCTACCCTGATATTCCTCTACCGGTTTGGCCCTGATATTTCCCGGGGGCCGATAGCGGTATCCGTAGATCCTGCCCCGGGTAAAAAGCTCCTGTAAAAATTCGGGAGCCAGCCTGTCATGGTGTTGAGCGGGAACATATCTCAAAGCATTTTTTACAGCCAGCTCAATCTCCTGCTGATCCAGATTGAGCTCTCTTTTCGGGGCCCGGCGAATATCAGCACGAAAAGCCGGTTTCTCCGGCAGTTCATCCGGCAGTTTAATCTGCATGGCATCTTTCAGGTCTAAATTGAGCCTATCTCTGGTAAAACTCATTTGATCTCCTCCTGATTAGTTTTCCAGTTTGTTTCTTTATTATAACATAAAATTCAGCAAATTTTTATTCATTTTGTTAATTTATTCAACAAGTTTATTTGCAAGGTTTATTTCAAATTTCTTCTGGCAGCTTCCTCTGGCATTCCTCATAAATTTATTATTTTTATTGAGTTAGCTTATCATTCAGCCAGCACCGGGAGAATCAGAAAAAAGTAAAAAGGACCCCCGGAGGGGCCCTGATTTTGCAGGAAAAATTTTATTTATGAATTAGAAGGATCACTCCTCTTCCAGAAATTCCAGAACTTCTTCAGTAATATCCTCCAGGTCAAGCACATCGGCGCCATAAACAATGCCCTGGGGGTCTATGACAACATCATAACCCAGTTCAGCAGCAACTATGCCGACATCCTTTTCAATTTCTTCAAAGGCTTCGTCCAGCAGTTCCTGCTGAAGCGTTTGAAGTTCCGCTTGCATCTGCTGCTGCAGCATCATAGCTTCTTCTTCATCTGCTTCTTCCAGCTCTTGCATCATTTCACTCTGTTTCTCCTGAAGCTCGGCCTGAACCCACTGAATTGCCGGATGGGCCTGGAAAATTTGCTCGGTGCTGATTGAAGCTATGGCTGGATTATCTGCTGCTGCCTGACTGCCGGTTAAAGCAGCAAGACTTAAAACAAGCATAAGTGATAAGATAACAATACCAGTTTTCCGCATTAATTACACCTCCTTCCATTAAATTATTAAAGATAGGGAGGTGAAAATCCTTTATTTTATTATAAATAATTAAAACAATCCTCCCAGAAAATCAGCAATACCTCTAAATAATCTCAAAAAAATGTTAGCCCTGGCAATATCTTCATCAGCCAGGAGATCTACCCGGTTAACCTCTTCTCCTTCAAGCAGAGCAGCAACTTCTCCTATCTTTTCGCCCTCGGCTATGGGAAGTTCATGTTCATCCGGTAAAATAACCCGGGTTTCTGCCAGCTCATCATTCCGCCGGGGGATCACTATCTGTAAGTCTTCAGCAGATCTGCCGCTGACCTGACCGGCGCTGCTTTCAGGAATAGATATATTCCGGATAACCTCATCGGCATCAAGCAGAACTGTTCTGGTGAAATTATTAAAACCGTAATTCAGCAGATCGGCTGTCAGTTGCTGCCGTTCTTCATCACTCTCAGCCCGCATAATAACTGAGATTAATCTAAAACCATCCCTTTCAGCACTGGCCGCCAGACAGAAACCGGCTGCCTGAGTTCTGCCGGTTTTTATTCCATCCATGCCATCATAGGTGTTTATCATATGATTCAAATTTGCCAGCATGGCATCGCGGTCAGGAAGTTCAACATAATCGACCCAGATCTGACCCCATTCCTGAATTTCAGGATATTCAATCACTTTCCGGGACATTTTGGTGATATCCCGGGCAGTGGTGTAGTGGTCTTCGGCAGGAAGCCCGGTGGAGGTACGGAAACTGGTGCTGTCCATTCCCAGTTCAGCCGCTCTGTCATTCATCATATCGACAAAACCCATATAACTGCCGCCAACCACTTCTGCCAGGGCATAGGTGGCATCATTGGCAGAGGCAATGACCACAGCTTTCAGCAGATCCTCGACAGTAACTTCATTTCCTGCATTTAAAAAGATTTGAGAGCCGCCCATATCAGAAGCAGCCTGACTGATAGTTACCACATCATCTAAAGCCAGCTCTCCTCTTTCAACTGCTTCCATGGTCAGTAGCATGGTCATAATCTTGGTAATGCTGGCTGGAGGGAGCTCCTGGTCGGCATCGGTTTCATATAATACCTGCCCGGTTTCTGCTTCAAGTAAAATTGCCGATTCAGCTCCCAGTTCAAAGGCACCGGCCCGATCAGGCTGACCGAGTAATACCACTGAAAAAATAAGTAAGATAATTGCAATTTTTTTCTTCATTTTCTCACCTGCTTTGTTTGAGTTTAATTGTGATAATATTATATTTGAGATTGAAGCTGCAGATTCCTGCCTGATATCAGGAATTAGCAGCAAATTTCAGGAGAAGTTCGGTTGAATATTCACCCAGAAAAGAGATATCCTCCGTGGGAAGCTTGGTAATAACGGAATAATCAAAAACCAGACTGGCTCCTCCTTTCAGCTCATCATCTCCAAACCAGACCAGATAGGTAAGCGGCACAGTGGGAAGGGCTTCCAGGGTAAAACCGAGATCGCTTTTTTCAATAAAGCTGGCCTTAAGTTTTCGGGCGGATTTTTTTAGTAGTTCCGGGTTGCGGCCAAATTTTTCAACCAGGGGTTGAATAGCCTGGCGTTTGAAAGGACCGGCATAGGGTCCAGCATCGGGTATTTCCTGAAAGGAAATATCCCGGCTGCGGAGGGGGAAATTATTTCCCTGGAGAAGAAAATGGAGTAGAACAATTTTTAAACCCACCGGGGGTTCATCACTGGAGTTCAGCCGGGAAATCTCCCCGCCGGGATGGCTGACCTGATATTGGTTGGTGAAGGCTGTCAGATAAAACAGCTGCTTATCCTGATTGTAGTTTAAGCCTGCTCTCTGAACAATGAAATCGGGATCCATATTTTTAAGGTCCTGTCTGGCCTTTGTCAGGGCAGGATTTTCGGCAGCCGGGTCTCTCCTGTTGTAGCTTAAAGACATTTTTAGTAAGCACCCTTTTTCAAAGCACCCTTTTTCAGCCATTCTCTAATTTCACTCTCACGGGGGACCCTTCCCTGGTGAATCAGTTCATCATCAAGATAGACGGCCGGGGTCAGCAAAACTCCCAGGCTGGCTATTTTATCAAGATCAGTGATATGCTGAACTTCAGCCTGACTGCCCTCTTCCTGCAGAACTTTGTTCATGCGTTTAATTGTTTTATCGCATTTCAAACAGCCGCCACCATAAACTTTAAATTTCATTTTTTTGCCTCCCGGGAAATCAGCAAAAAGCCAGTAAATTTTTCTCCACTCGGAAATAATAATTTTTTAATTCTTTGCATTTAAGACAAATGTCCGATTCCATTCCTTTATTTTCTTTAATTATTTTATTGATTATAATTATTATACCGTTAAAAGCTTATGATTACAATGTTTTTGGAAAAAATTAAATCTCCCGGCCTGTAATTTAAGAGAAAGAGATTCATCCAGGCCGGGAGTCTGCTTAGTGCGATACTGTCTTAAGATATCGCGGTGCTGTCTGCAGTTTAATTATTTAAGTGCAGTTTTTTATTTAAGCCAGGTCAATGCTATCATCAAGGTAGACATCCTGCAGGGTATGCAGGATTTCGATACCGTCTTCCATGGGCTTCTGGAAAGCCTTGCGGCCGGTTATAAGCCCCATACCTCCGGCCCGCTTGTTGATGACTGCGGTTCTGACAACCTGCTGGAGATCATTTTCTCCGGAAGCGCCGCCGGAATTAATCAAACCGATCCGTCCCATATAGCAGTTGGCCACCTGATAGCGGGTTAAATCAATGGGATGGTCGGAGGTCAGATCGCTGTAAACCCTGTCATCGGTACGGCCAAAACCAATATTACGATAACCGTCATTGGTTTCCGGCTGCTTCTGCTTGACTATATCAGCTTCGATGGTGGAGGCCAGGTGGTTGGCCTGACCGGTCAGGTCAGCAGCAGTATGGTAATCATCCTGATCGGTTTTAAATTCAGGATTTCTGAGATAGGCCCAGAGAATGGTGACCATTCCCAGAGAGTGAGCATACTCAAAGGCTTCTGCAACCTCCTGAATCTGGCGGTTGCTCTCCTGAGAGCCATAATAGATAGTGGCACCCACTCCCACTGCTCCGAGATTAAAGGCCTGCTCCACGCTGGAGAAAAAGATCTGGTCATATTTTTTGGGATAACTCAGAAGCTCATTGTGGTTAAGCTTGACAATAAAGGGTATTTTGTGAGCATACTTGCGGGAAACGCTGCCCAGCACTCCCAGAGTTGAGGCAACGGCATTACAGCCCCCCTCAATCCCGAGTTTAACAATATTTTCCGGGTCAAAATAGGCGGGATTGGGAGCAAAGGATGCTCCAGCAGAATGCTCAATACCCTGATCCACCGGCAGGATATTGATATAACCGGTGCCGGCCAGCCGGCCGGAATTTAAGATCAGCTGAAGATTTCGAAGTACGGGAGCCGACCTGTCCATGGGAGCATAGATTCGGTCCACTATGTCAGGGCCAGGATGATGCAGTTTTTCTGCCGGGATGGTTTCACTGCGGTGATTTAAGAGATAATCAGCTTCAGAACCCAGAAGTTTCTCAATTTTTTCAGTCATTTTAAATCCCCCTTTTGGTTTACTGGTAATAATTTGACGCTTACGATTACTTAACTGCTTTAGATTTGTTAATGTTTCTCTTTTTGCCCTTTAAATATAGGCTCTTAAGGTATAGGTTCTTAAGGCTCTTAGTATTATATTTTCATATTATATTTTCTTTGTTAAAGGTATTTACTCCACCTGTGCCAGCAATTGCCGGGATAAAGTTTTGCAAAAATATCAACCGTTCAGCTGTCAGCATAAGTTGCTGGTATCCATTACCTGTTTTTATTATACTATATATTTATTTTTAATCCAAATAAAGCTAGAATCGAAAAAATACACAGGGAAATACATGGGAAAATAACAAATAAAAAAATAAAAGGCCCCAAAAATTCGGGGCCGGATTGATCAGATATTATTTTTCAGGAAACTTTTGGTTGATGAGTTGCCTTTAATATTGCTTATCAAAAGCCTGTAAAAGAGGCTGAATAGGGTATTAGATAGATAATTAATGACTCTGGATAGGAGTTCTGGATTGGTGTGAGAGAAATAGTTTTGCAATTACTGATTAACCAGGGCTAAATAACAGGAATTAAGTTTGAATAACAAAGATTAAGGGTAAATAACGGGGCAGTAATATACTTATTAACAGATATATTAACAGATAGAAGTAGTGATAAAAGATTTGTTAAAAAACTATAGTGGAAATTGCGTGCTTGTAAATCATATTTTGCTCGCCTTTAATATCGATTACTACCACAAAGCGGCTAAAGGAAGAGATTTTACCTGCCAGCTGCATGCCGTTTACCAGATAAATTTTTACCCGCCTGTCTTCTTCCTTAGCTTCCTTCAACAGCCTGTCCTGTTCATTCTCCAAAGTTATTACCTCCTGGATATCCTGGTTTTATATTTATTCCTTTTTAATTCTGGCAAATTTTCGATAAATACTGGCTTCTTCAAGGCAGCTGGAAGGTTCCATTTCGCAATTTTCCGGGTCTTCCCTGCAGTCACTGCAGAACTTCTTTAAAGTGACAACTTCCCGGTTATCCTGAGCAGGAACGCGGTATTTGGAGCCATTCATTGCTATCCCTCCAGTTAAAATAATTCTTATATATTATTAAATTCAATATTGAAAGAAAATTTCCTGCCCTGAAACTGAAATATATTTGTTATTATGCCAGTTTTATTCAATTTGTTAGCCAGCGAAGCTAAAGGGACTTCATAATAAAACATAATAAAATATACAGGTATTCGGATGTCCCAGGCAGGGAGGTCCAAACATAAAGAACATCCGGCAGTAAGCCGGATGCTCGATAGATTTAACCTGGTAAAGCTTAATTAATCCAGTCAGGCTAAATTAACTTCCGCAGAAAAAAATTTTATAAAGCTAATTTCCGGTAAAGATTTTCAGCCGTTTAGCAGTTCCTTAAATTCCTTAGCTGTTCTTATCTAAAAACTCTACGGGCTCTGCGGAATGACTGCCTGATTTTTTCCTCAATTATTCTGTTCTCATCTTCAGCAATCAGGGCAGCCCTGTTCTGTTCTTCCAGCTGCTCACTACTCAAGCTACGCTTATCCAATATAAGCCAACCTCCTTTCCTGCAGTTTTTTCATCAGCAGCAGTTTACTCACACCTGGATGCCTTAAAACTGCCGGGTTCAAAGGAACCAGCTTGTCTGCTCTGCCTGCTAGTCTGCTGATGAGCATCCCGGCCTGCTGATGATAAAAGGATAAAACCAACACAGATTCTATTCCACTACAAAATTTTTGCCATAATATCCAACATGCTTTTCTTCTTCCCAGCTGGAAGAATCATACATGATTTTATACTCTGTTCCCTTCTTGAACTTAAATGTATTTCTCCAGACACCATCCTTTCCCTTCTGGAGAGGATAGCTTTTATCAGCAGGATTCCAGTTATTCATGGAACCTACCAGATGAACTTCTTCAGGCTGCTCAAGATCATATTCAGCTGGATTTAATTCGACGGTAATCTTTTTGATTTCGATTACCCCCTCTACAGTTAGCTGTGGTTTGAGATCCTGCAATTTTTTGCTGCCGATTCCGGCAACATTTTTCAGTTCTTCCAGACTGGAAAACCCGCCCTGTTTTCTGCGGTATTCCAGAATGTTTTCCGCTGTTACCCGTCCAATACTTTTAACCTTCAATAAATCATCAATTTCTGCAGTATTTATATCAACCATATTATTACCCCCATATAAAATAGAGGCAGGCAAATTCAGCAATTTGAACCCGGCAAAGCTGAGATAAAATTTAGCTGCTTTACTTTAGATATTTAACATGTTAAGCTTATTATACCATATACTAGCTTCAGATAGCAAATTCCTGCTTTGCCGGGAAAAACTCAAATTTCCGGCTGATATTTAACTAAAATATGGTTAATTCAGTCAGGCAGCGGAAATATTTTTTAGCCGAGATGCAGGACTTTAAAGACCCGCTCAATTGCCCAGTCCAGTTCATCCCGGGTTATTATCAGGGGAGGAGCAAAACGCAGTACAGTTTCATGGGTTTCCTTTACCAGAATACCCTCTTCCTGTAGTTTTTCAGCATAAGGACGGGCAGGCTGATCCAGTTCAATCCCGACAAAGAGGCCCCGTCCCCTGACATCTTCTATGATCGGGTTTTCAATTTTTTTCAATTCATCCAGAAGATATTCTCCCAGTTCCCGGGATCTCGCGACAAAATTCTCTTCTTCAATTACTTCAAGAGCCCGCCTGGCTACTGCCGCCCCCAGTGGATTGCCGCCAAAGGTGGAGCCGTGCGAGCCGGGGTCAAAGACATCCATTATTTCTCTGTCTGCGGCTATGGCTGAAACCGGGTATAGTCCGGCGCTGAGAGCTTTGCCCAGAATATAAACATCAGGCACCACCTCTTCCCAGTCACAGGCAAAGAGCTGACCGGTCCGGCCCAGGCCGGTCTGGATCTCATCGGCCATAAAGAGCACATTATTCTTCTGACAGATATCATAGGTTTCTCTGAGATACCCCTCGGGTGGTATGTTAATTCCGCCCTCACCCTGGATAGGCTCAACCAGAAAAGCTGCAGTATTCGGGGTGATAGCTTCCTCTAGGGCTGCGGCATCACCAAAGGGGATTATTTTAAAGCCCGGGGTATAGGGGCTGTAACCTTTGAGATATCCGGGGGTGGAACTAAAGGAAATCACAGTTATGGTCCGGCCGTGAAAGTTGCCCTGACAGGTGATAATTTCTGCTTTATCTTCGGGAACACTCTTTTCAAAGTAGGCCCAGCGGCGGGCAGCTTTAAGAGCTGTCTCCACGGCTTCGGTGCCGGCATTCATCGGCAGAACCTTTTCCTTGCCGGTGACTTCAGCCACCTTTTGATAGAAAAGCCCCAGCTGATCATTGCGAAAGGCCCGGGAGGTCAGGGTGACCCTGTCGGCCTGTTCTTTAAGGGCTTTTACCACCTCGGGATGGCAGTGGCCGTGGCTGACAGCGGAATAGGCACTGAGCATATCCTGATAGCGGTTTCCTTCAGGATCCTCCACCCAGATACCCTCAGCCCGGGAAATGACAATCGGTAAGGGGTTATAGTTTCGTGCACCATATCTGTCCGTCAGCTCCATCAGTTCTTCACTTCTGGTTTTCTCGTTATTTTTATCGGAATTTTGAGGGTTTTTGCTGTTCTGGCTGCTCTGGCTGTTTTTTTTCTGGCTCATGTAATTACCTCTTTCTCTTGAGTTTTTGTTTTTTAAATTCTTTGTTTCTTTAATTTAAAGTTTTATTTTTTTCAACTCTCTTCTTTTGTCTGTCAAATTCCTGAGTTTGTTTAACAGGATTAACCAGGACCTGAGATTTAAAGGTATACAGGTTTATATTTGATTTACATTTATCAGTTAGTTAATGGCCTGTAAAAGTTAGTTAATGGTCTGGTCCAGTTCCCGGGATTTTAAAACTGCTTCCCTGATAGTTTCCATCATAATTCCCCGCATCCCGCGGCGCTCCATAACCTCAATGCCGGCAATGGCAGTTCCACCGGGAGAGGTGACCATATCCTTCAGGCGGCCGGGATGTTCATTGGTTTCCAGCACCATGCTGGCCGCTCCCCGCATGGTAAGAGCTGATAAACGGATAGCATCCTCCCGGGAGAGCCCGGCAGCCACTCCCCCATCGGCCAGGGCTTCCATAATGGTATAGAGGAAGGCCGGGCCACTACCGCTGAGTCCGGTGATGGCATTCATGAGCGATTCTTCTACTTCAAAGACCTCACCAATTCCAGAGAAGAGCTTATCCACCAGTTCTTTATCCTCAGGAGTTACCCTGGTACCGCAGGCATAGGCTGATATTCCCTGATTGATGACAGCCGGGGCATTGGGCATTACCCTGACAATTCGGGTGGAGGAAGGCAGCTTCTGTTTGAGATGAGAAATACTGATGCCGGCGGCAATTGAGATTACCAGCTTGTCGCGGACAGAATCTTTAATTTTTTCCAGCACCCGATCTATAATCTGAGGTTTGACAGCCAGAATGACAGTCTCAGCCTCTCTGCTGCAGACCTGATTGTCCTGATAGATGGCAATTCCGGCTACCTCTTTTTTAACAATATCACTGCCAATAATGTCCTCCTGTTGATACACTTCGGACTTGAGAACTCCTTCAACCAATGCTGTTCCCATTTTACCCAGTCCAATTACACCTAATTTCATTAATATCTACCCCCTTCTCTCTGCTAAATTTAAAATATACCCGGTAAAAATTTTTCGGTTAAAAACAAAAAATCCCCGTTCCGGTAAGGAACGAGGCTGCCACGTGGTACCATCCTTGTTGACTGTCCAGGTTAATCATAATGCAGGCCTTGAGGCGGGTCTTAAAAACTCGAAATAAAGCAGTTAAATAAAACAAATAAGAAAAAGAAATAAGAATTGAAACAAATCAAGCAATTTAGACCTGGATTATTAACTGACCTGGAAGTCCACTCTTTCGGTGCTATGACCTATCTCATTAACGGAAGATAACCGGCGGGGCTTACTCTTTTTCAGCCTGCAGCTCCCAGAGGGGATTCACCTCTAACGATATTTTTGGGCTTGCACCATCCCCAATTCGCTGGAATATCATTAAAGGCTACTGGTCTGTTCACAGCTTTTTATACATTATCATGTTAAATTAACTAGATTGATAAAGATTATAATACAAATTTCAAGTTTTGTCAAATTTTCGGGGAATATTTTCGGAGAATTCAGGAGAATTTGGACATTCAATCTGGAAAACAGTCAAACTAAAAATATTAAAGACCACTAAATTCCAGCAAAAGAAGTAAAGCCAGCAGAATCCCGGCCAGAGGGATTATTATCTTCCAGTGATTGATCTTCCAGCGTTCAGGTAGAGTTGGTTTTTCAAAGGAGCCCTTTACAAGGAGTTCTTCAAAGTTTTCGTGAAAGCGGGCATACAGTCCCGAACCAAGGGTGATGCCGATTAAACCCGGAATCAAAGCATCCAGGCTGCCCTGACCGGCAGCCCCGGCAATTGTTCCGGGACAGTAACCCAGCAGGGCGAAACCAACGCCAAAAATTAACCCGCCGGGAATCACCTGTCTCAGAGAATGATTTTTAGGAGATAATTCCACCAGGCCCCGATCCAGGAGAAAGTAGATACCGATCATGCCAGTAATAATTGCAGTTACAATAATTTTTACCACGGTGAAATCCTGCAGCATCAGCTGACCAATTATAACATTATAGCGGGTAGCTCCTCCCCGCTGAAGGAGAAATCCAAAGATGATACCGGTGATCAGACCCTTTATGAGGCGGGATTTTTTCTCAGCAGTCATGGTAAAACCTCCAGTTTTGTTGAGTCAGGTAAAATTTTAGTAGAGCAGCAGAGCAACAGCTATACCGCTTATGAAAAAGCAGATGGCGGCAATCCAGCTGCTAAGGCTGAGCTGCAGGGTGCCGCTGATTCCGTGGCCACTGGGGCAGCCTCCTGACCAGCGGGCTCCAAAACCCACCAGCATGCCGCCAGCCAGGGCAGAAAAAATCCGGCCCAAAAAATTTTGATTTAAGACAGATTCAAATTCGGTGACCGGCAAAAAGGTTAAGCTGAATTCTCCGGAAAGCAGTGAAGAAATAAAACTGCCGATGATAATTCCGATAACGAGCATCCACTGCCAGTCAATTTCCGGGAGATACTGCTGGTAATATTTCATATTTAAGACCAGATCCCGGTCATATTTTTGCCAGATCATTCCCGAGGTTCGGGCATAACTTGTTGAAGTTCCCAGGGCCTTGCGAGAAATTAAAAAAGAAAGCCAGCTTAATACTCCGATGGCAAAACCAACCAGATAGGGCGACCAGGTTGCCTGCCGTAAAAATTCCATCAGCTATTACCTCCCCGATATTTGGTGGATAAGTTTTCTTCATAGACCTTTTCCAGGGCTTGATGAAATCTAACATCATCCTTCCAGGTTCTTTCCTGCTGACGCTGCCGGGTCAGGAGTTTATCATTACCTGATTCAGATTTTCTCTCTCTGGCCAGGGCCCTGCGCTGATTCAGGAGTTTTTCAATATTATCTTCAGTGTAAATTAAACCTTCCTGGCTAATGGCAGTGGCTTCAATATTTATTACCATACGGGCCAGTTCATAATTCCGGGTAATAACAAGATCATCAGGTTCAGTATGACTTAAAATTTCTTTATTAATGGATTGGTTAAGTTGATCAATTACTATTGGCCTGCCATATTTTGTGGTCAATTCATCTTTTACTTCAGAAAATATCAGTAATTCCAGATCATGATGCCGGGCAAAATTTTCAATAATATCAAGCACCGGGCAGGAATCTCCATCAACCAGAATTTTCAAGGTTATCAACTCCTAAAAAATTATAATCCATAGGAAAGAAAAAACTAGAGCTTACATACTAATTACAATTGTAAAATTATTATATAACTACCTGTTAAAATTTACAAGTAAGTTCAAATTGAGTAAATATGAAATTGATAGGGCTTTAGACTTATTTTTGTATTTTCTGAAGCATTTTTTAAACTATTGCTTTAAATTATCGTTTAGAATATGAATTTTCAATTTAGATAATCCATCTATTGCAGGATATTTTATTCTGTAAATTACTAAGCAAACCCCCATGCCCTTTTCAAGGCCCAAATTGTGAAAATATTGTAGCAAAATTTAAAGTAAATACCTTTAATTTCCTACAAAGGTTAGATGATATATTTCTTTAACTTCTAATTCTGTGATAAATTTATGATAAAATTAAATTATCAGGCTTTATAAAACCCATGGTGCCGGGAATGAACCAGTGCTTTGCAAATTTCGACATTTTAATACTTTTGTATTATTGAAGAAAATAATTGACTGTGCTATTATGTTTAATGTCATTATAAAAATTTCCTTAATTTAGTTGAATTAATAGTTTTATACAATTATAGTGCAATTATTAGAGACTTATTTCTGCTAAAATTAACCGGATAAAGGTTTTACTGATTACAGTTTCAATAATTCTGGAGGTGGTTTTAATGATTTAGTCGTTATAAATTATAGTGATAAACAAATTTTTGGTAAATGAGGCTTAGACCAGTGAAAAATTTCTGATTAGACTGCAGAGGTAAATGGGAGTAGTAAATGGAAGTAAAAGCAAGATACATAAAGATCAATTGTTTATGTTAATTGTTCATGTTAACTGTTTATTATTGACTGAAAAATATAACTAACTACATAAATTCAAGTGGAGGTATTAATTAAATTGAAAAGAATCAAAGTAAAACATTTACTTATTATTATGCTTTTAACAATCATGGCTTTATCAATTTCAGCATGTGACATGGGTAATTCAACAACCAGAGATACAACAGAAAGTGAAATGCTGGATGAGTTCAATATTGTGGTGCAGGAACCAGGAGCCAATCTAATTGAAAATCAAAGCTACTTTAATCTGGAAGGGTCCAGGGTAATTCTGAAAGATTCAGACACATTTACTAACAGTAAAGGAGTAGCAACCTTTGAAAATATTGAAACCGGCAGCCAAAAATTATCAGTAGAAAAAAATGACTATGAGTCCTTCAAAGCCGAACTGGATATCAGTCGGGATTCAGCTTATTTTAAGGTGGACTTAATCAAGGAAAATAGTGCTGAGGTTGATCCTGAAGTAGTGGAATATAACATAAAAGATCCAGATGATGTGGAAGCTCAAATAATCTGGAATGAAGCCAGCGAAGTTATCGGCCTATATAGAATTGTGGATGAGCAAAACTTTGAAATAAAGGAATTAAATGCTGATGAGGAGATAACACTGATCTCAAGCGATGGTAGTAACACGCTGGTGATAAAGGAATCTTATATTTCAGGATTAGCAGAAGAACATGAAGTAGTAGAGATTTTTGTTAAGTTTGATCAGGGCAGTGATGCTTTGCTAACGATTGAAGTTGTTGAAGAAGAAGTTTTACCCACAATTGCAGAGATAGATATTAATGAGGAAGTACAGGATGTAGCGGTGGAATACGGGACAAGTAAGGAAGAAGCAAAAAATAAATTAACTGAAGAAATATCAATTATAGATTCAGATCAGGAGGAGCACAGAGTCACACTTGATTGGATAATTGAAGGTTACGATGATGAGATAGCTGATGATTATCTGGCTAAAGGAACATTTGACCTGCCTGAGGGAGTAGCCCAGACAGATCCCGAGACTTTACTCGAAGTTACAGCGACTGTTACAGTTGAAGAAGAGGTAAAAAAAGATGCTGAATTAAACCCCGGAGTTTTTGATTTCTGGCTTGATGATCCTCAGGATATTGAAAGTAAGATAACCTGGAATGAAGCCAGTGAAATTACCGGGATAAAGCTGGAAATTCAGGATAATGTCTATGAGATCAGACAGGAATTTGCCAGCCTGGATAATGCAGATACCCTTGTTATTAGCAAAAACGACATTCTGACCGAAGATCCGGAGGCGGGACAGGTATTTAATTATATTGTCTCCTTTGATGTCGGAGAATCCAGTACTATAGAAGTTAATATTTTAGAGGAGGTAAAAGATGATGAGGATCCAGAACCTGGCGATATTACGGTAAGCGGAACTTTTAGTATTGAGTATAATTTCCCCTCTTCGGTGGTAGAAGCTAACAGTATGAGTGATGATACTGGAGAACTCTGGGAAGTTTCCAGCTCTGATTATACAAGCTTTGAAGAAGAAAAAAGTGATGAAATAATTCTGAGGCTATCGCCAGAGATTGATCAGGAAAAAGCAAAAATTAAAGCACAAAACTTAGGTTATAACTACCTGGATTATTCAGGAGAATTAAATGCCATGCTGGTAGAAATCCCAGATGATATGGTACAAAGCCAGGCAATCAGTCAGGCCAGCTCAGAACCTGGGATCTTTTCAGCTCAAACAAATAATTCCTTCACAATTCAAGATTATCAACTGCCAAATGATGAGTATTATTATAAACAATGGGCTCCCTCAGTAATGCGACTACCTCAAACCTGGCGGAATGCTCAGGGTTCAAGCAATGTGAGAGTTGCAATTCTTGATACTGGAATTGATTATACTCACGTAGAATTGGAAGGATTAGTAGATCTGGATTCTGGCTATAATTTTAGCAGTGATGATGAAACAGATTTTATGGACAGACAAATGCATGGCACCCATGTAGCTGGAATCGTCGGAGCCAAAGCAAACAATTCTCGGGGACTGGCAGGGGTAATGTGGGATGTTGAAATGTTGCCGGTAAAGGTTCTTGATGATAATGGTATGGGTGATGAATGGTCGGTAGCTCAGGGAATATTACATTCTGCTGGATTAAGAAATGACAGTAAAATTCAAGCAGCAGATGTGATAAATATGTCACTGGGAATGCACAGCAGTGAAACACCCGAATTAATAGAAGATGCTGTAAACAAAGCTGCAAATGCTGGAGTAGTTATTGTAGCAGCCAGTGGTAATTCAGGTGATAATGATATAGCTTATCCGGCTAAATTTGATGAGGTAATAGCTGTAGGTGCATTAAGTAACAATGAATCAGGACCTCCAGTGGTGGCAAATTACTCCAACTACGGTCCGGAGCAGGACATCGTGGCACCTGGTACAGCGATCTGGAGCACTATTCCCGGTAACAGAATTCTGGATATGTCAGGAACTTCCATGGCAGCTCCCCAGGTTGCCGGACTGGCGGGACTTATGGTAGCAGAGGGTATAAACCATGATGATGTTTTGGATGTTATGATAGAAACTGCGATTGATCTGGGTGAATCGGGCTATAATGAGAAATACGGTCATGGAATGATTAATGCCTACTGGGCGGTCCATGAAGCCAGCGAAATCAAAATTATGGTAGGTAAAAGAACTGGAGAGGAATTTGAAGTGGCAGCTGAAACCAGCATATCTGTAACTGAGAGGGAATTTACACTTAACAATGTTCCGGAAGGAAAATACGAAGTAATGATATGGCTTGATGTGAGAGGAACTGGAGATCTGGAGAATGGGGATTATTTTGCTTCAGCTGGAGAGATTGATCTGCAAAATGGTGAATACGAGTTTGAACTTACTGTAAAAGAGTATCTGGAGTAGTTAAGTTATAAAGAGAATTAAAAAGCAATAAAATTCAAAATCCCCGGTCATCCCGAGGATTTTGGATTTAAAAAAATCTTTAATAAAATTTTATTAAGTCAAGGTGGATAATGAAGTATTTATAGTTATCATCAGTAAAAGTGATTTGTAAATCATTCCCTTTATAAGTGTTTAATTGCCCACTGGGTGGCATGATTTCGGGTTCATGCTGATAACCCTTAATTTTTACAGCTTCTTCAACTTCCATTAACTGCCAGCCATTATCTAAATAAATATTTATTTCCCAGTTGTTATTGCTTTTTCTTACCCATACTGTACCAGCTTTTTCATCTTGACCGGCCCAAATATTTTGTATTTCATCACCTTCAATATCAAAATAATACCACCATCTATTCGGTTCATGAACATTAACACCAGTATCACCACCAAAAACCGTTTCAGTACGATAATCGCCTGGTTCACCTGAAATAGTTACCATAATAATATCACGATATTCACCGGCTCTGACAGCACACCAGGGTTTATCGCTAAACGCCGGGTTATATTCAATTTTTAATTTACCCAAGTGAGTACCACCGTCAAAGTTCAAACCATAAAGCCCTCCCCCAGGTGAAAAACTCCCAAAAATTCCAAAATCATCAGATATGGTATATTTAAAAAATTCATTTACACAATCATAAATTAAATTACCATAACTCTCTCCCTCATTTCCTATTGATTCAAAGTCCAGATTGACATTCCAGCCGTTAGTAGATAATGTCCAGTCGACTATATTAGTATCTGGTTCAAACTGAGAAACTGTGGGATTTATAACATTAATTTTCAACAAATCAGAGTGAAATATAAATTGAGGAGGATTATTAAAAATTGGATCACTAAATCGAGAACTGGGTGATTGCAAGTTATCCTCTTGAAATTTTACACTTACAGTTAAAGTAGCAGAATTATGAGATTCTCTTTCCCAGAGAGAATTATAAGCCTGAGCTGAAAATGTAAAACTGTTAAAAAGTAATGTAATTAGTAAAAATGTCATAATAATAGCAACCTGAGTGATTTGCAAATGGTTTTTCCTTTCCTTTTTTTTAACATCCATTTTTCTCAGCTTCCTTTCCCGTGATTGCCTGTAATATAGGATTTAAATTTTTTGATCGGTCAGGCTGCTATTTAGCAGCCTGACCAAAACCTGGGGACATCCTTTACCAGATGAAATACGTCTTTAGAAATTTATTCTCAAGCCAGCAATAAATCTATCAACAGCTTCTCTGCTGCCATCAACCCCTGCCAGAATAGTAATAGAATTATTTAAATCATATCCCAGCAATAACTGTAATTCACTGGAACCTAGATTGGAGCTGTATTTAAGCCGGGCAGAGAGAGGACGGTATTTGAGAGTGAGACCTAAATAATAGGCAGATTCCATATTAATTTCAGCCTTGCTCATATTATAAAAAAATGGATAGTATGCAGCAGAAATTTCTACAAAAGGTTCAAAAAAAACCCTCTCATTAAAAACCGGAGCAAATTCAAGATCCCGAGAAATTTTATCTCTGTTTCTAATGACCCTGAAACCAAGCCTCAGATCTTCATAAGCAATTCCATCCAGTCCAATAAAAACTACTGGTTGCAGGATATTTCTAATGTTAAGCTCCACAGCTAGCCTTCGGTAATGATTCATTAAAAGCAAGTCAATTTCAGGAGGAGATAAAATTTCAATATATCCAGGATAGTTACTTATTTTAGTGGGCTGAGACCAGAGCAACCTGTTTAGACCATCCATGGTCATTATATTACTATCTCTTTCTTCCCCAACATATATCAGTTTATGGGTTAAATAAAGAGCAAAAGTAGTTTTATCAGTTCTGCTCCCTTTAGATAATGCTTCGATAGCTTCTGTACTGCGGTTCCAGGTTATTATACCGACTAACTGCATCTCATCACTTACACTCCAAAAGCTTGTTTCAACTGAAGAAGTGTCCCCGGTGTTAAACTTTAAAACTGTTAAAACCCGACCGTTTTCATCCATTCGTTCCGGAAGTAAAGAAAGATACATAAGTTGATCATGCTTTAAGTTACTACCTGATAAAGGTTCTTCAAGAGCAATAACTTCTTCCGAAATTTTAAAACTTACAGGTTGTTTTAGTTCAGTAATCAATACCGGCCTAGATTCAGTTCTAATAATTTCTTCAGCCTGATAAGCTTCAAATTGAATTAAAGCTCTGCTGCCGACACCGGCTATTTCTAACAAACTACCAGCTGTGATTAAAGAAAAAACATCCTGCATATCCAGCTCAAGTTTTAGGTCTTTCAATCCCAGGCGTTCCCAGTCTGATTCATCAATTCTCACTATCTGAAGATGGTATTCAATGAGGTTGATATCCTCAATTTTATCATTAAACGAATAGTTATTATCAGCTTTTACTACACTGGCAGATACTAAAAATAAAAAGACAACAAATAGGATAATAAAATAATGGGAAATATTTTTATTAAAACTCATATATCATCACTTCCCAACAATTTCAGCAGTGAGAAAAATAATTAGCTCACGTTCTGATTTTCTTTCAGTTTCTTCCCGGAAAAACCATCTTAGCAGTGGGACACTGCCAAGCACCGGAACTGCACTTGTAAACTCAGTTTCCCGGCTCATAGTCATGCCAGCCAGGGTCAGTGCTTCGCCATTTCTGGCAAATACAGTTGTGTCAAGTTCACTGCGCTTAACAACCAGCCTATCCTGTCTTTCTTCGCTAAAATGACTTAGATCGGGATTGATTCTAAGTCGGATAATTTCATCATTAATTATCTGAGGAGTTACCCGAACATCAACCCCAACATTGACTCTTTCCAGTCGAGCAGGAGCATTAGCAGGTTCCAGGAAAATCACCTGTTCTTCACCAATAAAAAGATTGGCGGTGGCCCGGTCATTAACGAGAATCCGAGGATTGGCTTCAATACTGACATCTTCTGTCTGAGCTAAAAATTTTAATCTTCCTTCCAGGCTGCCAAAATCCATTTCAAAAAGATAATTAAAACCTGCCCTTTCATAAAGCATACGGTAGTAGTTATCTTGAGGGAGATCAGTATCTGCTTTTAAAAATCCCAGGAGGTCCCCCCCTCTTTCTTTTAGAAGCTCAGTAGAAATTTCGGTAACATGGACCTGAATCATCACTTCTTTTTCAGGCATATCAATCATTTTAATATAATCTTTAATTTCTTCCACAACCTGCTCAGGTGCTGTTATGGTAATAATGTTTTCTCTGCGAGAACTGCGCTGAATAAAATCTTTATAGTAGGGTGGCAGAAGTGAAATAACTTCGGCAGAAGTGGTATAATTAAGGAAATAAACTTCGCTGGTGGATAGGTTTTTAAAGTTTGGACTACGCTCATCAGGCAAAGTTACAAGATAAAAATCATCGATTTTTTGATATACAAAACCTCCGGTTAAAAACATCATATCCAGTGCTTTTTCGAGAGGAACATCCTGAAGGTCAAGGGTTATAGCGCCTCTCACAGTTTGGTCATAAAGGATATTTACTCCGGTTATAAAGGTGATTTCATTTATGGCTTCGCGAATATCAGTTTCAAAAAAGAAGGTAGAAACAACTGGCATATCTTCAGCAAAAATTGAAGGTGTAAAGACTAAACCTAAACTTACAAGAAAAAATACAATAAAAATAATTGATTCTTTTCTAAAAAGCTCCATTTTAAAAATCACCACTTTCTGATTTAAATTCAACCATAAATTGTGATTCAGCCAGTGTTTCTCCCGTTAATTCAGCTTTAACCAGCACTTTATATATTCCATCATCAATATCTTCAATATCTCCAAAATTTCCAACCAAAAAACCGGAAAAAGAAGGTAATATTCGATCAATGTCTTCTGCTAAAGATAAAGTAACTGTATGGATAATTTCATCTTTTTCGTTATATATATAAGCTGTTGCCCGCGGTGCAAAAGCAATATTTCCAGTATTTCTAACCGAAAGACTCAATATAGATTCATTTGTATAGAGAAAAGCAGAAAGGTCTCGCAATTCCAATGCAATTACTTTATTAGTACCAACAATTACTTCAAGTTCAATTAATTGATTTTCCAATTGGGTTCCATTTTGAGATAAAACTGATATTTCAATATTGCCATAGTAACCGCCATCTGATACTTCCCTGGGTGCACGAATCATTTTCATTAATCTGTCATTACCTCGAGAGCTGATTAAATTCATTCCACTGCTTCTGAGCTGAAAATCAAGTTCTGAAAACACAGAACGATCATAACCAGGAAATAAATCTAAAACTTCTAATTTATAGGATAGTTTATCTCCAGTCAAATTTTTTAATTCAATTACACTGGTATTAGAACCTCCAGGCCTTAAATTTGTAGTGATTTTATTTGGTGATGCTTCCAAATAGCGTAAAGTTTCAGGTATTAAAAATTCATCTTCGATCTGAATTTGCATATTTCTAATAGTTTGTTTACCATCAGCATAACGTAAAAATAATCTTAAATCATAGTTACCAGGAAATAGAGGTGCTGACACTAACCTTTTGAATTGTACTTCGGCTCCAGGATATATTCTGGTACCCTGTGTTCCTGCTGCAGTTCCCAGAACTACTCTTTCTACCAAACGACGACTCTCATCTCTAATAGCAACTTCTCCATATGCTCCATAAAATAATTTAGACGGATTTTCAATATGAACTAAAATTTCTGGTCTGCCCCTCTGGTCAGGATTTAAACTAAACTCTAGAATATTTATAACTTCCCGTAACCAGGGCTGAGGTATATTTATATTTAATCTTACTGCATATCTATAACTAATCTGGATGCCTGTCATATCTTCTATGTCTTCCTCGATCATAATAACAACTGTATAAGAACCTTCAGTTCCAAAAGGGACTGAAACTTCTCCTGCTACAGGTGCTTGTTGATTAGGTGGAATAATTATTCGATTGGGAATATCAACCCAGTTTAGAGCTTCATAATTTGATATTTCTTCAGGTATATAAAATAGTGAACCATTTAAATTTTGCTGAGGTTCATATAAATCTATATTTACAATTTGCTGACGATTTGTAGGCAATAAATTTATAGTGAAATTTGTAGTTTCTCCGGGACGCATTTCTAAATCTACTAAAAGTGGAGTTACTCCCAAAGCATAACAAATTTGATATTGATAAAAGTATATTATTAATAATAAAATACTTATTATACATATTTTTTTCATCATTATACCTTCCCCCAGGTTATAAAATTATAATTAGGGGAAGGTTAAAAACCTTCCCCTAATTATCTTAGTTTTTCTTAATTACTAAATCCTAGATTGCGATTCCGGGTTCTTCCAAAGTTACTTGAACTTTTGCATGATATTCTCCGGCAGCTACCCCAGTTATATCTTTTTCAAGCCTAAACCCTACAATAACTTCATACTCTCTTTCATTACAATGAGCATAATTTTGAAGCATTGAAGCTGAGGTCTCAAAATCAGCTTGATTTATTAATGCTTCTGGAGCATCTCCAAAAGCAGCTACATAACTTCCAAAATTATTTGATTCAGTGAATATATTAGCTACTTTTACTTGGTTATGATCAAAATCTGAAACTGCTACTACATTTGTATCAGTTACTGGATTTGGATCTCTTTCCCATATAGCTAAAATAGTATCTACATCCGGCATCCATGAGACAGGCTGCCAACTAAAATTAACAGATATAGGAGAGTTTGTTCTTACTAGAATTGTAGCCAGATTCAAAAGTGAATCATCATCATCTGAAGAAAAGCCCTGATGGACTACATCATCATCAGGATATGCGTCCATCATTATACCAGTAAATATTGTTCCATCATTGGTGTATATTCCAGCTTTGCCAAGCAGTAAAGCTTCACTTGGATCAGTATCATCTTCTGTCATAAAAAAGCTATGGTTTCTTTTGACCTCAAGTTGGGCATAGTCAGCAAATTTTGCTGTGACACCTAAAATTGCTGGACCTACAACGTCATTGGGGTCGCCTTCGTAAATATTACCTACATCGCTCCAATCTTGAATTACCCCATTCCATTCCGTAGTATAAGTGTTTTGAGCAGCTACTACAAAACTAAACCCTAAAACCATCGTGACCATAATCAACAGGACTATAATTTTTTTCATTTTTGTTCCTCCTCATTGGGTTTTGTTTTTTTCCCTACTCGTCTGGCCGGTTTCACCACTAGCTCGCCGTCTTTTTCCAGGTGACCAGATCAAACAAAAGACGGGTCACAGCTTCCAATGAGAATAGGTTAAAAAATAAAAACTGTTTTTACAAAGACTTAACCTTTTCAACAAATTTTGTTAAAGCGATTTTACGTAATTTTTTTAATCACCACCTTTACTTATAAAGTATGCTTCTATGCTTCAGCATCGATATATGCTTGGATTTCCTTCTCAGGAGATATTTCTTTATTAAATGTCGAAAAATATTCTAGTACCATTTTTTAATAGGAGTTTCTGAATCAGACCCCCCTGCAATTTCCAGGGCATCACTGATCAGAGAGACCAGCTCCAGAAGACTTCTAAAATGACGAACCTGCTTATCTGGTTGGTTTAACCATTCTACTTCACCCTGAATGGTGGTTCGTTGCCGGAAATTTATTTTAACGAGAAAGTATATCGGATTCTGCTTATTGGTGTTAATCTCCGGCAATTTTTCCACTCCGGTTACCTCCTCAAGTTTCATCACATCAGTATTAAATGTTGTCTGCATTAAATTTTAAACTTAAGCTAATTATACTACAGTTAATGAATTTAACAGTCACATATTGCTTAGAAAGCATTTTTATTTGAGTCAAATTTTTTTTGAAATTACCTGATAAAACCGAGATCTAAAAAGCTGGTTATTATAAGGATTTTATATTTTTTTTAAAAATATTATATATTTAATGATAACTTATCATGGCCAAATATTTTCTTTTAAAACCCTCCAGTCATATCTTGCATAGATTTCAATAATATTCTGGTTAGAGTTAATAGACAATAAAAAAACTGGAGGTTTTATCCTCCAGTCAATGATTAATATCCAACAAGTTTTTAATTTTGTATTGTCAAAAAAACTGACTCTAAATTTTTTAGAGTGAACCAGTTTTCATTTTTCATCAGCTAATATCAAAAACCTACAAATTATAAAACCCGATAACTTGTATTGATTATTGTCCCTGTTTGATTTCCGGCTTCATAATATTTATTTTTTATTCTTTCCAGAATATCGATTACTTTCCTTTCCTGTATTGAGGTCAGAAGAATTAAATACTGCTGTCCTGTCCATTCAAAGAGGATATCACAGCTGCGGAGACTATGCTGAAAAACTTTATGCAGGAAATTAATATGAGATTCCTCTTCTTCTTCAGTAAAATCGCTGTGGCAAAATTCCAGGGCAACTGAGGCCAGATAAAGTTTTTCGTTATTTCGTTGAGATTGTTTATAAAGATAATCAGCAAAATCCCGACAGAGCCGGGCTGGGAATATTTTAATACCATTTATAGAATTACTTAAATCAATCTTTTCTTTTATTTGATCGAGATTAAAAATTCCTCTTTCATGCCCGGTATGGGACTTCTCAGATTCGCTCAATATTTTTTCCAGTTCTGGAAAAGGGTCAACACCCTGTTCGGCAAATAATGCTTGAACATAATAATAATGCTGACGGGCCTTCCTTCGATGGCCTCTTTTCAATAGGGTTTCAATTAAAATATAATGAGATCGTTCTTCAAAGGGTTCAATTTGAACTGCACGCTGGCATAATTCTTCTACTTCTTGATATTCCTCATATTCAGCCAGCAGTTTACAGGCCAGATTTAAAGATTCCAAATATAATTGCCGGTACTGAACCCGGGGAGCTATAGCCCAGTGAGGATTGAGCTGATTATTGAGATAATCGCCCCGATATAAATTAAGAGCAGGTAAGAGACATTCTATTGCATCCATTTTTTTACCAGTTTTAATTAGTCTTTCTCCCTTCTCACAATCCTCCTGAAATATCTTAAAGTCAACCCAGTGAAAATTACTCCATCTAAGACCATAGCCTCCATTTTTATAATAAATATATTGATCAGCTTTATATTCTTCTCCAGTAGCCAGGACCTTTCTCAGACGATAAATCCGATTCTCCAGAACATTTTTGGCATCCATCAACTCAATATCAAAATCAAGATCTTTGATGATCTGCTCCGGAAAATTAATTTCGTTTGATTTGCTGAGAAAGTATTGAAAAAGCTCCCATATTTTACTGGATTGACTTTTATGTTCGGAAATAATTTGTTCACCTTTGCGAACTAGAAATTTCCCCAGGGTAAAAACTTTTAAAGTTAAATTACCCATTTCCCTCGCCCCATTTCGCTCTGATTTATTCCTATTTTGTTTTATTTCCTATATTTATATTATATACTATTTTCTTGTACAATTATAGTAATAAGTCTTCCAGGTTAACCTATAGCTATTTTAACCGAGAAGTTTAGTTGTTTTTTTATTTTCTTTGTACAAAGTATATTAAATCTGTTAATTAAGTATATTCTGACTGCCAAGTCCATTGTTGAAAACTTAATCAGCTTTGAAATCATCTTCATCCTTCAGAAATTCCCTAAAGAAAACTCCAAACACACCTAACATACCTGCCAGTACAGCAGCTATAGCCATGTTCAAGGTAGTGCCACGACCAATAACATCACCAGGAGGTACTGCCTCGGCAACAAACCTGACGTCGCTGGTCTGTTCTGCCTGGGCCAGGCGGGCGTCTTCTGCTCTACTTGAGAGACTTTCATAAGATCTTTCATATTCAGAAACTTCTCTCTGTAATCTATCTTTCATTCTGTCAGCTTCCCAGATTTGTGTTTCAATATCTGATACTTTATCAAGCAATTCTTGATGATAGGTTTGATAGTAATTAATTCTTGATTCAATACTG
>PWHA01000238.1 GCA_003554685.1 Halanaerobiaceae bacterium | reverse complement strand
GGAGGAGTCTCAGTAAAGTTAAAGATGGGGATCTTCTTGTAAACTTTTGGTTACTATTAAAAATTTGGTCTAAGTTAAATCTCTGCAAAAGTATACATTAAAAGATATTAATTTAATCCTTAAAAGATATTAATTTAAACCTTTAAATTTTCGTTATATAAGTATATATAAAATAATATGGGCTTAGCTGCTTTTTACCGCCGGAACAATACCAAAGGAACAGTACCAGTAGAACATGAAAAGAGCCGATGATGATATCAGGAGTAAAATAGCCCAAAAATAAAAATTCGAAATAAAAAAATAATACCTAAAATATCTTATAGATTTTTTTGTAATTTCTATTTGTGCCAAATTCAATTTTTGTTTTACTGAAAAACCAGGCTTTAATGAAAGATACCAGAAAAATCAGGAGAAAGACAGTCTTTAATAGCGGTTTCATAGCCCGGTTTCACCTCCTGTCCTTTATTTGTTTTTGCTCTTGATTTATTGTTTTTGTTCTTGCTTATCCCTGGCAGGTTGATAATTCAGCTGCAATTTACAGATTGCAGGCTGGCTGTTGAATGATGGCTGGCATGCCGGGAAACGCTAAATACCGGGAAAAAAGCAGTACAAATCTACAACCAGAAATGATATCCGGTCAAATCAATTTTATCACATTCAGCGGGAATATACTATATTTTCTAGAAAATTTATCCGGCATTATATTGATGATTATATTATAGTAAGTTTAAGCTGGTCAAATTTCGAAATCATCTTTTCTGTTTTATCTATCATAGTTTTTTTCAATCTAATATGCAGCATATCACTTCCTGGAGTGATGCCCTTAGTTCATGAAAAAACCGCTCCTGTTTTCCCGGAGCGGCATTTCTTTCACTAATATTTAGGTGATTTCCCTGCATAAAGTCGATATCATCAAAATTCGGCTTTTTGCAGTATAATCATTAGTGTTATCGGGTCTGGTTCAGCCTGAGAAAACACTTTGTACATAATAACACAATAACTAAGATTAATCAATAAAAATTATCTCACAAATAAATAATTTTTATAATAAAGCATTATTATCTTGCAGATTATAGCCTGCCGGGTTATAATGACCATGAACATTCAGGAAAATATCTCCAGCATAAACAGCATAAACAGAATAAAAGAATAAACAGTATAAACAGCATAAAAGTATAAACAGTATAAAAACCAGCGGGGACTTTTAATCTCATAATTGCCTAAAGTTCAGGGGGACAAGAAATAATGAAAACCATCTATCTTGATAATGCTGCCACTTCCTTTCCCAAACCAGAGGGTGTGGTGCGGGCAATGTGCAGTTTTATGGAAAATATCGGCGCTAATCCTGGCAGGGGAGGTCACAGCGGTTCTCTCACTGCTGGCCGGATTATTCTTGAAGCCAGGGAGCTGCTGGCTGACCTTTTTGGTGTTGCCGGAGTTAACCAGATAATACTGACGCAGAATATCACCCATTCTCTCAATCTGGTGACCAAAGGCTACCTCAAAGCTGGCGATCATGTTATCACCACCCGCTATGAACACAATTCTGTGCTGCGTCCCCTGCACCGGCTCAAGCAGGCCGGGACAATTACCCTGGATTATCTGCCGGTTACACTTCAGGGAGAGGTGGATCTTCAGGACCTGGAAAGACTGCAGCGGTCCGAAACCAGTCTGCTGATAGTAAATCATGCTTCTAATGTTACCGGCCTCCGGCTGCCGGTGGAAAAATTGAGCCGCCGGGCTAAGGAACTGGGGCTGGCAGTTTTAATTGATACCGCTCAGACCGCGGGAGGATATAATTATAACTGGGAGCAACTGACTGCTCTAGGAGTGGATTTTATTGCCTTTACCGGTCATAAGGGTCTGATGGGGCCTCAGGGGACCGGGGGACTGATAATCAGCAAGGAAGCTGCTTCCCGTACGGCCCCCTTTATTGAAGGTGGTACCGGCAGTAAATCCGATGAACTGCTTCAGCCGGAACTGCTTCCCGATAAATTTGAAGCTGGCACTCAGAACACGCCGGGCATTGCTGGACTTACTGCCGCCCTAAAATTTCTGCAGGAAACCGGCCGGGAGGAGATTGCCCGGGTAATAAAGGCCAGAACGAAACAGCTATACCGGGGCCTTCAGGAAATTTCCGGGGTAGAGATTGTTGGTCCCGGTCTGGAAAATCCCCGGGTCAGCACCCTGTCGATAGCATTTGAGGATATTGACCCGGCGGAAGTAGCCTTCAGGCTGGATCAGGATTACGGGGTAATGACCCGCTCCGGCCTGCACTGTGCTTCTCTGGCACATAAAGCAGTCGGTACCTATCCTGCCGGCACCCTGCGCTTCAGCCCCGGATTCTTTACCACTGAGGAGGAGATTGAAGCAGCCCTGACTGCCTTGGCAGAACTGGTGAGTCGGCTGTCCTGATAGGTTCAGGTTTATGAGTATTTCTGTTTTTGTTTCTGCTTTCCTGCCTGACTAACCAAAACAGCATACTGAAAGTGCAGGATTCTTTTTAAATTTCTAGAATATTTGTATATATCAGGTTTATTTAAAGCTGCTTTTGCTATAAAAACAGCACAAAATCTGCTCGGGAATTAAAACCTCCTGAATTTCTTATAACAGAGGTGAGTCAGGTGGCTGGAACAATTTTAAAAACCAGGTTTGTTCCCCCCTATCAAAATCAGGATGTTTGGCTGAAGCAGGACCTGCAGCAGGAACTGAACAAATCCTGTCGGTATCCTTTAACAGTGGTAAAGGCCGGCCCCGGAGCTGGCAAGAGCATGATGCTGTCTCATTATTTCCGGCAGCATCACCAGGAGAGCTTTGCCTGGTACAGCCTCAATAAATTTGACAGTGATATCAGCCTCTATGTACAGAATCTGATTGCCTCTCTAAATTATAACCGCCCATATATGGGCAAACAGGCGCTGGATTTTCTCAAAAATGAAAGGGGAAACCCCGCGAAACTACGCTCAGCCCTGGAAATTTTATTGAATAATCTGCTGGAGGAATTCAAACAGCAGAAGTTTTTTCTGATAATTGATGATTTTCATCTGGTAAAGAATAATGAAAGGCTCAAAACTCTTACCAGTTATTTTGTAAAAAACCTCCCTGCAAATTTTCACTTATTTATTTCCAGCCGGACCCAGCCGCAGCTTCCGAATTTTTTAAACTGGCAGCTTAAAAATAGAGTAAATATCATTGACGATCAGAAGTTTCATCTTAATCGACTGGAAGTCCAGGATTTTTTCGAGAATCAGTACGATATTACTTTGCCGGAAAAAGAACTCACCAGAGTTAGCCAGCTTACCGAAGGCTGGATTATGGCTCTGGATTTGATTGGCCGTAGGCTGCAGTGCGGTCAGCAGATAGACCAAATTTTATCTCTGGAAACCGATTCAATGGAAATGCTTTTTGAATTCCTGGCCAGGGAGGTTTTGGCTGAATTGGATGAAAACACTATTGAGTTTCTAATCCAGACTTCAATCTTTCAGGTTCTAGATGTTCAGCTCTGTGACCAATATCTTGATTTTACCAGTTCCAGCAGAGAGATACTTGAGAAACTGCTGAATAGTAACTTCTTTATCAGCAAGCATGGAGAAAATCAGTACCGCTATCACCGGCTCTTTCAGGATTTTCTGCAGAAAAAAGCTTCCTGTTATAATAATCTTGTAGAACTGCACAGACGGGCAGCCCGGACTGCTGAAAAGGTCGGTTTTACCGGTTATGCTATTTATCATTATCTGGAGGCCAGGGAATATGACCGTTCAACTCTGTTGATATTAAATTCAGCAGAAAAGCTGCTGCAAATGGGCCGAATAGACACACTTCAGGACTTCCTTCAGAAACTTCCGGAGTATTATTTTGATCTTTACCCCGAACTTTACCTCTATCAGGGCGATATTTATCGCCTGCAAAGTGACTTTAATGGAGCTCTCAATTCCTATCAGGAAGCCGATAAAAATATTTTTTCTTCAAAAAATCCCGGCAAAAAAGCCCGGGTGCTGCAAAGAGTAGCAAGAGTTTACCTCGATACTGTTCAGCCAGCCCGGGCTGATGATTATCTGCAGCAGGCTCTTAAGCTTAAGGGTCAGGTCAGCCCACTTCAAGAAGCAGAGTTTTATCAACTCCTGGCTGAAAATAAAATTAATGAAGGCCATTATCCCGAGGCAGAAAATTATCTCAAGGAAGTTCGTAAACTGAAAGAAAAACCTGATGAAAAGGGCAACCTGGCCGGCCGGGTTAGGCTCAGAACAGGCCGCCTTCAGGAAGCTCTTTCCTTACTGCAGGAAAGAACGACCCGACAGACCGGTGAAAATTCAGTTTTATCAGATCATTCCAGCTCTCAGACTGTCTATGAAATCTTTAATAGAGGTTCAAGCAATGATCACTGCAGCAGTATTCCCCGCTGGCATAAAGAAACAGCCCTGCTGAAATCTTTGATTTACAGTTTTCTGGGTCGTCAGCAGGAGGCTGCTGAGTCTGCCCGTAAGGGCCTTAAACTGATTCAGAACTTTAGTTCCCCCTTTACTGAAGCTGTGGCTTATATGAGGTTTGGCCATGCCTGTCAGCTAAGAGGATATAGCGGTCTGAAAGAAGCCCGTCATTATTACCAGCGTGCTCTGGATCTTGTCGAGGATATCGGTATTGAGAGGGGACGCAGTGAACCTCTGATGGGGCTGGCTCTTCTGGAAGCCTTTTATGGCGATCGCCAGCTGGGAGAAAGCTATGCTAGGGAAGGCGAGAAACTAACTCGCAGGTCCGGTGATGAGTGGCTGACCGGCCTACTGCTTATCTCATTGGGAATAAACCAGCTGCAGCAGGGTAACCTCACTGATTCCCGAGAATCTTTCCTGGAAGCAAGAACCTACAGTAAGCATTCCTATGATGTTTTCACCCGGATAATTTGCAATTACTGGCTGACAGTAATCTATCACCTGGAAGAGGAATATGTCCGCAGTGCTGTAACAGCCAGTGAACTTCTTGATATGATCCAGGATAACAATCAGGGAGAGATACTGAGGAAACCAACTCTCTTTACCTCCCGGGATCCCAATCGAATTGTCCCTGCACTTCTGGCTGCCAGGGAAAGAATAGAAGACAGTTTTGCCGCAGATCGGATGCTGGGTGAACTGGGCTATGCCCGACTGGACCGCCACCCAGGATATTCTTTGATAATTAAAGCTTTTGGACGGGGAATTTTATATCGGGGGATGGAAGAAATTACTGGAGATGAGTGGGAAAGAATGAAAGCTCGGGAACTTTTCGTTTTCTTTTTAGTGAATTATCGGGATTTGATTTCCCGTGATAAGATTTGTGCCACTCTCTGGCCTGATTTACCCCCGGAAAAGGCTAAAAAATATTTTAAGGTTACCCTTAATTCCCTCAAAAATACTCTGGAGCCCAACCGTCAGCCCCGTCAAAACCCTTACTTTATTAAAAGAGAGGGGAGACACTACGGTTTCAATCGGGAATCCAGCTATAATTATGATGTTGAAGAGTTTGAAAATCTCCTGTTTCGGGCCCGCCAGGAACAGGTTGATAGTGATTCTCTGGATTTTTATCTGGAAGCAGTGGAGCTTTATCGAGATGATTTTCTTGACCAAGACCTTTATCTAGAGTTCACAGCAAATGAAAGGATTCGCCTTCGTAATAAATATCTTGAAGCTGTTGAAAATATTATTTCTTACTGCTTTCGTCAGAAAGATTACCGAGTTTGCATTGAATACTGCAATCAGGCTCTTAAGATTGACCGTTGCTGGGAACCTGCCTATTACCATCTAATCAGCTCCTATCTTAAGTTAGATAAGAGATCTATGGCTGTAAAAACCTATCAGCGCTGTAGTCAGATTCTCCTACAGGAACTGGAAGTTGAGCCCGGCTCCAAAATACAGAAATTGCAGCAGGAATTTTGATTTGATGAGTTATTAATTTAGCCTCCTTGCTGTTTAATGTGAATTACTTAATAAATCGGTCAATATAGCATCAATTAAACCGGCAAAACAATTAATAAAGCTTAATAAAGTAAAAGAAATAACTTTATTATTTTGAATATTAGACAAAAAAGGAGAGAGGAGAAATACTTTCATCCAGTAGTGGATAATATATTTTATCATTCTTTCCTGGCGCCAGGAGGTTAAACTTATTGTATAATTTAATCTTCATAATATCAACGATTATAGCAGATTTATCTGGATTATTTAAGCATGATATAAGTTAATTAAATTGCCATGTTATGGTTATTTGTGAAGTTATTTTGACCACTTTTTGTCCAAAACAAAATATTCTTATAAAAAATATATTATTAATATTAAAAATTACTTGAAAACAAAATTAATTTTTATTATAATAAAAACTGAAAGGTGATTCATATTTTATATTAATGGAGGAAGAAAATATGCAGGTAATAGGAATAAATGGCAGCCCAAGAGGTCAGGGCAACACATCTTATTTTCTCAATTTTACTCTGGAAAAATTGGGCGAGCATGATATGGATGCCGACTTGATTAATCTGGAAAATTTAAATATTGGACAATGCCGGGGTTGCTATTACTGCCAGGAACATAAGGAGTGCGAAGTGCAGGATGATTTTACTGCTGTTTTTAGCAGAATGCTGGCAGCAGATGGAATAATTATCGGATCACCAGTTTATCATTCTGCAGTTACCTCCAAACTAAAAGCATTACTTAATCGTGCAGGTTTTGTTGGACGCTGGAAAGGTTATCAGGCAGCTGAAAAAGATAATTATCAATGGAAGACCACGGCATTTTCTGGTAAAATTGCTGCACCGATCACTGTAGCCCGCAGGGCAGGCCAGAATTTTGCCTTTGCTGAATTGATTCTATGGATGACTGTCAATGATTTGATAGTTGTTGGCTCAAATTATTGGAGTATTGGAGTGGCAGGCAGAGGTGGAGCTTTTGATGCAGAAGAAGATGAAGAGGCCCTGGTTATATTAGAGCACTTGGCTGCAAATATTTCTTCACTGCTCAAGAAATTATATTGAGGAGGGAATAGGTAGATGGAATTATCAGATTTAAGCTGGTTGGGTGATCTGCTTGCCAACCGAGTTAAAATTTCAGCTGAAAAAGAAGCTGTTTACGATTTAGATCAGAAAAGAGGATACAGTTATCAAGACCTTAATTTTAGAGCAGAAAGACTGGCAGGTTATCTGGTTAATGAATTAAATCTTGAAAAAAAAGAAAGGATTGCTTTTCTCTCTCGAAATAGGATTGAAATGTTTGATGGATTCTTTGCGGCAGGTAAAACAGGTACAATTTTTGTTCCCTACAATACCCGACTGTCAGTGGTAGAATTAGCAGAATTAATTAAAAATGAATCCCCCAGGGTTTTGTTTTATGAAGAATTTTTTGCAGAAAAGGTACAGCAGTTAAAAAATAAAGTTGATATTGAGAACTATTTTGTGCTTTCTGATGGAGAAAACAATAATATAGAAGTACCTGATTCTGGGTATCAGGTTATTGAAAATTATGAAGGGGAAAAGGCTTATAAATCTCCGGAAATTAATTTTGAAGACATTCATTTAATAATGCATACCGGAGGTACTACCGGGCTGCCCAAAGGAGCAAAAATTTCTCATCGATCTGTACTTTACAATTCACTTAATGAGATTGTTACCTGGAGCATTAACCAGCAAGACAGCGCGCATATATTGCTTCCTCTTTTTCATACCGGAGGCTGGCATATTTTAACATTGCCTATTCTTCAAGCTGGTGGCAGAATACTGATCAATAGGGCTTTTGATCCGGGTCTAAGTCTTAAGGTCATTGAGGAAGAAAAACCTTCTTTGGTTTTTGGGGCCGCCACTATCTTTCGAGTTTTATCACAACAAGATGATTTTTATGAGACTGATTTTTCTTCAGTTCGCTGGGTTATGTCAGGCGCTGCTCCTACTCCTAAAGAAGTAATGAAGAAATACTGGGATAAAGGTATCAAATTTTGCGCTGGTTATGGACTGACAGAAGGAGGACCTAATAATCTTTCAGTACCAGCCGATTTTCTTTCTCTGGCCAAACTTAAAAATAAATATGATTCGGTTGGTATACCATTTTACTTTACTGAAGTTAAGATTGTAGATGAAGAAGGTAGAGAATTACCAGCTGAAGAGGAAGGGGAATTAATTTTTTCCGGTCCTCAAATATTTTCTGGCTACTGGAACAATGAGGAGGAAACCCGTCAAACTTTGAAAAATGGCTGGGTTTATACCGGAGATATGGCTCGAAAAGATAAAGATGGATATTATTATATTGTAGGACGTAAGAAGAACATGTTTATCAGCGGAGGAGAAAATATATTTCCTCCAGAAATTGAGAACAAATTATACAAGATGCCTGAAATACATGAAGTTTGCGTCATAGCTGTACCTGATAAAAAGTGGGGAGAAGTGGGCAAAGCAGTAATTTCACTGGAAGAAGGGGCTAAATTAGAAAAGGATGAAATAATTAATTTTTTAAAAGAAAAACTTGCAGGCTATAAGATTCCCAAATATGTAGCTTTTGTTAAGGAAATCCCGAAAAACTCTGTTGGTAAAATAGTTTCTTCGCAAATAGAAAAAGAATATGGCAAGCCAGAAGATAATAACCTAGAGGAGAAATAGATTATGCAAAAACAGGTTTCAGTTGGAATAAAAAATATTGGATTATACTTTCCAGAAAATATTATTACCAGTAATGAAATTGCCCTTAAAAGCGGGATTCCAGAAGAGGTTATTATTGAAAAGTTTGGCATAAAACAAAAGCATAAATCAACACCAGATGAAAATACTTCAAATATGGCACTTAAAGCTGCCAGAAAGACCCTGGTAAATTTCAATCCTGAAAATCTGGATCTGATTTTGTATCATGGCAGTGAGTACAAGGATTACTATTTATATAATTTGGCTGCCAGGGTACAATATGAACTGGGAGCAGTAAATGCTTATGCTTTTGAAATTCATTCGCTCTGTTCTTCGGGAGCCTTAAGCTTGAAAGTAGCTCGGGATATGATGAGCGGTGATCCTGATTTGGAAAATGTTCTGCTTATAACTGCATCTAAAGAAGAAGATTTTATTGACTATCAAAATCTAGATTCCCGTTTTATGTTTAATTTTGGAGAAGGAGCAGCAGGAGTTTTGTTAAAAAGAAACTGCCAGGAAAATATTATTTTGGGAAATCATACTATTACTGATGGTAGTTTTGCCAATGATGTTGCCGTCTATAATATAGGTTCAAAGCACTTTAATAGTACCAGACAGGAAAATCTAAATATTTCTGACTGCATCCTGGATGTTGCAGACATTGATTCCATGAGAGAAAGATTAAATGCTGTAACTGAAAGGAATTTTTATCGGGTTATTGAAACAAGCGTGGAGAAAAGTGGTTATACTTCTGAAGATATAAATTATTTAGCCTTAATTCATATGAAAAAATCTTTTCTGGATGGTATTTTAGATCGTTATAATCTGGACAGTAACGGTAGCTTCTTGCTTAATAACTATGGACATTGCCAGTCTGCCGATGCATATATTGCAGTTAAAAAGGGGGTGAAAATGGGGAGAATAAAAGAGGGAGACCTTGTTGTTTTGGTAGGGGCCGGTACTGGATATACCTGGAGTGCTACCTGTGTTCGCTGGGGAGAAAATTAATCCTTTGCAACACCATTAAAAACGAAACTCATAACATCGTTAAGAAGATCCTCTGAAATTTCAGCATCTTCCCATATGAACCAACGCAGACCGACAAAATTTGTTATTCCAATCAGACAGTAGGCGATAACTTCAGGATTTAACTGACGGAATTCTCCTTTTTTCATGGCAAGTTTTAGGTTACGCTGGTAACCTCTGGCGAAATTGCGATAGTATTCTTTAAAAACTTTACCGTCAACAAATTGAGCCTGCCAGACTATCTTATATAGGCCGGGATGTTTTTTAATAAAAGAAAAAAAAGCGCGAAAACCCTCTTTTTCAATTTCTTTTCTGGTCTCTAGATTAAGAGTTGCTTCCTGTAACTCCTGGCGAAGTTTTATGCTGATTTCCCAAATTAAGGTTCTAAATATTGCCTTTTTATCAGGAAAATATAAGTAAAAAGTACCAGGTGCTACGCCAGCTTTATCTGTTATTTCTGTAATAGAAGTACGATAGTAATTTTTACGGCCGAAAATTTCTTCAGCAGCTTTCACCAAATTATTAAAGGTGTTCTGGCCCTTGCTAGTTTTTGGTCTATTTATATTATCAATAGTCTGTTTTAATAAAGAATCTCTGGTTGGTATATCCTTTTCATTTAGGCTTTCACTCATTAACCTACACCCCTTTTAAAAACTGAATTTAATTATAGCATAGCCAGAATACCAAGTGCAAGGAAAATTGTTTATATCTGAATGCTTAAATAAAGGTCTATAGAAATAATGGTTTTTTAATTTAGATGGAAACTTTAAATAGGACTCAGGCAAAAAAATAATATAAGGGAGAGATTATTTTGAAAAAACTATCTGTAGTTGGGATTATCTTTTTGCTGGTTGTTATTACACTCTCGCTCAGTTTTCAGATCAGAGCTGATGAAGATCCAATTAAAATTGGAGCGGTTAACCCATTAGGCGATATTACGGGTCGGCAGAGCACCAATGCCATGGAACTTGCTGTTAAAGAGCTGAATGAGGCCGGGGGCTTACTGGGGAGACCTGTAGAATTAATTGTTATTGATAGTGAACTTCGTCCAGAAAAAGGGGCTTCTGCAATTGAAAGGCTGGCAACTTCAGATGAGGTAGACTTTTTTGTTGGTGGAATGGCTAGCAGTGTTCACCTGGCTCAGATTCCCACTCTGAAAAGATATGAAAAAATAACTGTTTGGATTGGAGCAGCATCTCATGCCATTGAAGAAGCTGTTGGTCCAGATGAAGACTGGTATTTTCATTTACATCCCTGGGATTATCAGCAGGGAGCCAGTTATGCCTATGGCTGGAAGGATATTGAAGAAAAGCATCCAGAGGTTCAGATTGATAGCCTTTTCCTGGCTTATGAAGAAGGGGCTTTTGGAACTGACTCTTATGAATCCTATCAAGAATATTTTGAGTCTGCCCAGGAGGGGGAGGGGCCCTATGCTGATTTAATGGAAGACTTTTCCGGGGTGTCTTTTGTAAGTGCTGCCCACGGAGGTGGAGATTATCGAGCTATGCTCAGGCAAGCTATGAATTATGATCCGGATTTATTTATCTGGGCCGGTTATGATGCAGATGCAGTCCCCATGCTCTCTCAAGTCAGAGAAATAGGTTTTAGCCCTCCAATATATGCTGGTTCTCCTCCTGGTTGGCCGGAAGATTTCGGAGACTCTCCTCTGGCTGAAAATGTAGTGTTCTTTGGTATGTGGGCTAAATCTCTTAATGAAGTAAGCCCTGTAGCACAGCATTTCTGGGATGAATATATTGCCATGCATGATGATGAGCCAGTAACTTATTTTGCTCCTTTAGGGTATACCAACATTCATTTTCTGGCAAAGGGAGTGGAGAATGCAGGAACTCTGGAAAAAGAAGCAGTAATTGAGTCTTTAAGAGAAATTGAATATGATTCTCCCGTAGGTACCACCCTTAAAATCAGTCCCAGCCGTATTATTAGTAATCAGGGCTTTTCTGAGCAAAAAATAATTCAGTGGCAGGATGGTGTTCAGGAGATCATCTGGCCTTTTGATGTTGCAACCTCTGAGATTATATACCCTTATGAATGGTAAAATAAGACTAACTGAATATCAGAAATCAAGGATGTACAGCCAGTTTAAAACTGGCTGTACATCCTCTGATTAATCTGAATAAAGATTTCAAAATGGAGGGGCAATATGAAAATTAATCAGAAAAAGACATCATGGTTATTTGCAATTTTATTTTTTATTGTTATTATTGTAGGAATCTGGGATGCCAGCGCCCTGATATATGGTCTTCAGCGGGGTAGCCTTTATGCATTAATAGCCCTGCCGCTGGCAATGGTTTTAGGAATTATGGATATCCTAAATCTGGCCCATGGTGAGTTATTAACAGTGGGACTTTATGCTTCCTATGTTTTATTTATAAATTTTAGCATAGATCCTCTTATTTCGACCTTGCCTGTTTTTATATTCCTGGTAATATTAGGGGGGATTATTTACTTTTTAACAATAAAAAAAGTGCTGGGGGAGGGACATCTGCCTCAGCTGTTATTAACTTTCGGTATTTCAATTATGCTTATTGAATTAATTAAAATATATTGGACCACCAGACCCCGTAATGTATATAGAGCTTATGCCAGCAGTTCTATTACAATTGGAAACTTCAGAATAGGTTCCTATGAATTTTTATATGTTTTTCTAGCTTTTGCTGTTTTTTTGCTACTTAAATTATTTTTGAAGAAAACCAGATTGGGTCAGGCTGTCTATGCTGTAGGGCAGAATCCTAGAGGAGCAGAGATAGTTGGAATAAATGTTGATCTGGTTTATCTCTTTATATTCTGTCTTTCTTCCGGAATTTTAGGGTTAACAGCTGGTGTAATGTTACCTCGGGTTTCAATATTTCCTTTAACAGGAAACCCATTTTCTCTTATATCCTTTGCTCTGGTGGCTATGGCCGGCATGGGAAGCATTAATGGCATATTACTGGCTGGAATAACATTAGGAATTGCCGAAGCAGTTATTCAGGCTATTCCTGGATATGGAGGATGGTCAGACCTGGTTTTCTTCGGAGTGCTTATAGCAGTTATTATGGCTAAAAATATCCAGGAGGCTTAGCTATGAAAAAAATAATTTTTTATCTTTTTTTTGTGATCATGGCAGCTACTCTGCCATATTATGCCGGTGGATATCTTTTGCATGTTTCTACAACTATATTAATTTTTATGTCTTTAAGCTTGAGCTGGGATATGATGCTTAGAACCGGACAGCTTTCTTTTGGAAATGCCGGGTTTTTTGGACTGGGAGCCTATGCTTCTTTAATTTCAGTTTCAAACCTTGATATTCATCCAGTTTTAAGCCTGTTTTTTGCTGCTGTTTTTGCTGCTGGGGTAGCCCTGGTAGTGGGTTTTGCTGTTTTAAGGTTAAGGAAGATATATTTTGCAATTACAACTTTAGCTCTGGCACTGGTGTTTGAGGTTATTGTGATGAACCTTTCTGACTTGACAGGAGGTTCTAGTGGCAGAGTATTACCTCAGGCTATCTTTGGAGGAAATTCAGTTTTAATTTACTGGCTCATTTTGTTTATAACTATTATTGTTATTTTAATTTCTGAATTACTTAATAAAAGCAAAACACATTATGCTATAAACTCTATCAGAAATGATGAAATTACCGCCAGATCTAGCGGTATAAATGTTTTTAAATATCTGGTATTTGTTTTTGTGTTTACTTCAGCAATCCAGGGCATTATAGGCGGTGTTTACACCCAGCAATATGCTTTTGTTATGCCGGAAAGTACCTTCTCGCTAGACTTTTTGCTTTTACCTATAGCAATGGCACTGGTTGGAGGGATTTATACTACAATGGGACCAATTCTGGGAGCAATCTTTTTAGGTTTAATCTCAGAATATCTTAAGTTGATAATGCCATACGGGCATTTATTTATATATGGATTGATAATTGTAATTGTAATATTATTTTTGCCTGAAGGAATCTATAAAGTAGCCAGGAAAAAATATAGAAATAGAAAAAGCCAGGAGGTGAAGCTGGATGCCAGTTCTGAAGGTAAATAATCTTTTGAAAAAATTCGGGGGTTTGGTTGCGGTAAATAATCTTTCATTTACAGCTGAAAAGGATGAAATACTGGGTATTATTGGACCAAATGGAGCTGGTAAAACCACGGTAATAAATGTTATAGCCGGGACTCTTCCTGTGAGTGGAGGAGAAGTTGTATTTAAAGATAGGCAGGTAACTGAGCTTCCAGCATATCAGAGAAATCAGCTGGGTATATCCCGTACATTTCAAACTGTTAGACCGCTGCAGGATTTTACTGCCCTGGAAAACATAATGGTTGGAGCTTTGTTTGGCAAAAAATTGCAGTTGAATGAAGCCCGGGAGAAGGCTTTGAAAATATGTGAATATATTGAACTGGAGAGACATGATCTACCTATAGATAAACTTACTGTTTTAGAATTAAAAAAAATTGAGCTTGGTCGGGCACTGGCTTCAGATCCAGAGCTATTGTTTTTGGATGAAATAATGGCTGGGTTAAACAGTGAGGAGACCTGGCAGATGATTGAGTTGATCAGAAAAATTAAAGAGAATGAAGTTGCTATCTGTGTAATTGAGCATGTCATGAAGGTGGTGGCTGAACTGACCAGCAGAGTTATAGTGCTGGATCGGGGTGATATTATTGCTCAAGGACCGTATCAACAGGTTTCTCAACAGAAACAGGTTATAACTGCTTATCTTGGGAAGGAAGGGTAATATGCTGGAAGTTAACAATTTGAATGTATTTTATGATAAAATTCAGGTGATCTGGGAACTGGCTATGCAGGTTAACAAGAAGGAAGCAGTAGGAATTTTTGGACCGAATGGATCTGGCAAGAGCACTTTGATTAAGGCGATTTTGGGTCTAGTTGACTCGGTTGAAGGAGAAGTGTTATTTCGTGGTCAAGATTTAACTAAGAAAAAAACCTACAATATTATGAGACAAGGAATATCGCTTGTTCCTCAAAACAGAGAACTTTTCCCTGATATGACTGTTAAGGAAAATCTCAAATTAGGCTCAGCTTTTATCTCAGAAGCCCGACAATCAACCGATGAAACATTAGATTTTATCTATCATATTTTTCCTGTTCTAAAAAAAAGAGAAGAACAACTTGCTGGAACCTTGAGTGGAGGTCAGCAGCGAATGTTGACAGTAGGTAGAGGTTTGATGGCAAAGCCCCAGCTCTTAATTCTTGATGAACCTTCAGTGGGTTTGCAGCCCTCTTTAGTGATAGAACTTTTCCAAAAATTAAAGGAAATTAAGGAAAAGGATGTTTCAATCTTGCTGGCAGAGCAGAATGTTCGTCAGGGATTGAAAATTATTGATCGAGGATATGTGCTGGAAAATGGCCGGATAGTACTGGAGGAGAGCGCTGAAGATCTTCTGGAAAATGAACATATACAAAAATCTTATTTGGGTATTTAAAGTCAAGTCCATAGAAGTGGATAAATTCCTCGGCTACAATAGCAAACCTATGCCACAGAGCTACTGCTATCGGATTGCTCCTGCGCAGCAATCAACACTAAATAGGGAAGAGCCTTAATTTATTTAATTAAGTCAGCCTGTTTTGATAAATTATCTTGGTTAAGGAAAAAGGTTTGCTATTTTTGTCATAAATACTGGATGTCATTTATAAATAATTTTTTATTCTTCCAGAAATGTAATAATTTTATCTGTTAATTGTTTCAGGTCGTCAATCAGAGGAGAATGGCCACAGCCTTCCAGAAATTCCATTTTGGCATTTTCTCCAATATCTCTGGCAGTCTGTCTGGCCATATCTTCGGTAACTATCAGATCATTTTCTCCCCAGAATACCAGAGTGGGGGCACTAATATCTTTAGCTTTATCACTGCCTGAATTATAACCATTATGCTCATCACTGATATTAAAGTGAGCCAGAGCATAATAAATGTCCACTAGATTGCGCTGGGTCAGCATATCTTCCAGGTATTCCTCGTACTTTTCTTCTTCAGGTTGATTGTGGGTATAGATCAGATTATTCCAGACTTCTCTTAAAAAATTCTTGTTGCCCTCGGACTGAGCCTGACTGATTGGTATGGTTTTTACCGGATCACTGGCTATTTCTTCTTTAGTTTTCAGTAATTTGTCGGGAATTGGCTGGCCTTTTTCATCTTTTTCGAACATGGGATAACCTCTGGTACTAACCGATTCCAGTAAAATTAATTTTTCCACATCCTCCGGCCTGTCAGCAGCGATTTCCATTGCCACCCCGCCTCCCGTTGACCAGCCCAGCAGGCTATAAGTTTCAAATCCTTTAATATCGAGCAGCTCTTTAATATCTTCAGCCAGATCCGCAAGGGAATTTATTGGTTTTTGATAACTGGATTTTCCAAACCCCCGCAGATCGGGTGCCAGCAGGTGATATTCTGACAGCAATGCTTCCAGCAGAACATCAAAATGTTTTGAAGAGGTCATATTGCCGTGAATCAAAACCAGACAGCGTCCAGTTGCTTCCTGTTCCCGATATCCCAGAGTTTCACCGTTTTTAAGATTAACCTTTTTAATTTCCATTTTCGGCCTCCTTGATGATAATTTTTGGTTAAAATATTTAACTTTATTTTACTTTATCAATAATTTTAGGGTAATTCAAGTAAATTTTCCTGCAGCAAATGCTTAAAATTATCAACTGAGGATTTGTGTTTGAGGGATAAATAAGGAAATACCTTGCTTTGTAACTTATTTGAAACTACTCTGAGGTATATTAATTATACAGCAACTTTGAGGAGTTGATAAGATGGGTAGGATAATTTTTATTCAGAATATTATCGGAGGTCTGGAAACCGGCAGCCTTTACGCCCTGGCTGCTCTGGGTGTGGTTTTAATCTACCGGGTTTCTGATGTTACCAACTTTGCCCAGGGTGAAATGGCTATGTTCAGCACCTTTGTCACCTTCACCGTCTGGACCTACAGCCGGGCAGCGGGCTACTCCTACCCCTATTTGATTGCCTTTTTCAGTGCTTTGATTTTTTCCGCTGTTTTTGGTTATCTTATTGAAAGAGTTTTTATCAGGCCTACTACGGAAAGCTCACTGCTGGGTAAGATGATAGTTACCTTTGGTCTGATTCTGATTGTCAATGGAAGTGCTTCTGCCATCTTTGGCACCGATTCTCATTATCTGCAGCGGGCTGTTGGTGGAACAATAATTATCAGCAACCTGGTTATTCGCCCCCATTCCTTTTTTGTGATTTTTCTGGCACTGGTAATTATGGGAGTTCTATTTTATATGATTAAATATACCATGTTTGGAGTGGCGATCCGGGCCACTGCCCAGGACCGGGAAACTGCCAGGCTAATGGGGGTTAACACCATTAAAGTTACCGCTTTCACCTGGATTATGGCCACCATTATGGGAGCCATGGCCGGCTTGATGATTGCCCCGGCTACCAATGTCTCCACCGGCATGATGGCCGATGTCCATTTAAAATCTTTTATTGCTGCAGTGCTGGGAGGCTTCACTTCCTTTGTGGGTCCGGTAATTGGAGGTTTAATCATCGGGGTTATGGATAATCTGGTGGGCTACTATATATCTACCAACTGGCAGACTGTTATCGTTTACGGAATCCTGATTCTGATTCTGATCTTCAAACCTTATGGGCTTTTCGGCACCCGACCCCAAAAGAAGGTGTAATGATGTTCCAGGATAAGCTGATTAATTCCCATCCCTATATTAAATACATTATCGTCACAGCTGTCTTTTTTCTGGTTCTTCTAATTGATCTCCAGTTTATTATTTTTACCAGCCGGACTATCAATCTTTTGATCCGGGTTGTTTACTTCGGAATCATGGCTCTCGGTTTTAATATGCTGCTGGGTTATGCCGGACAGATTTCCCTGGGCCATGCTGCCTACATGGGTCTGGGAGCTTATCTTACTGCCTATTTCAGCAATCATATGGGCTGGAATTTTATGATTATTCTGCTGCTTTCCGGTTTAATTCCCATGGCTTTAGGAATAATTTTGGGTTTGGTAGCTCTGAGAATGGAGAGACTTTATCTGGCCATCGCCACTCTCGGACTGGGAGTAACCGGACAGATGATCTTTCAGGAGTGGCGGGCCTTTACCCGAGGTTTTTCCGGTATACGGCTGGAACGTCCTGAAATACTGGGTTTTGCCTTCAATAACTCCCGGCATTTTCTTATGCTTATTACAGTAATTCTACTACTGGTTATCATCTTGACCTATAATTTTTCCCGCTCCCGGACCGGCCGGGCTCTTTCAGCCATGCGGGATAGTGAATATGCCAGCCAGTCTCTTGGGATCAGCCTCTTTAAATATAAGCTGCTGGCTTTTGCTGCCAGTTCCTTTTATGTTGGGATTGCCGGTTCGCTTTACGCCTACGCAGAAAGGTATGTTCATCCTTCAACCTGGGGAGTTGAATTGTCTCTGGATATGCTGGCCATGGTTGTTATCGGAGGACTTGCTTCAATTGGTGGCAGCCTGGTAGGAGCAGGATTTCTGGTGCTTGTACCTCGTCTTACCGCTGCCACTCCGGTTCTTGCCGATATTACCAACATGAATTATATTCTGACCGGGCTGGCAATGATTCTGGTGATTAAATACATGCCCTACGGGATCTATACCACCATTGATCTCAAGTTAATTCAGCCCTATCTCATGGGTCGGAGTGGTGAAAATTTCCGCTATCAAGATCTTAAAAAAGAGTCTGATAGCTGAAAGGGGGGGTTGGTTTGTCAGTTTTAAAAATTGAGGCTCTAAGAAAAACCTTTGGCGGCCTGGTAGCTGTTGATGATTTGAATTTTGCTGTTCCCAGAGGTTCAATTTATGGGCTTATAGGGCCCAACGGGGCCGGCAAAACAACAGTTTTTAATATTATCACCCGTTTTTATCAACCTGATTCCGGCCGGATTTTATTTCATGACGGCCAGGAAAAAGTAGATCTGCTTGATTACAGGGTTCATGAAATCATAAAACTCGGAGTTGCACGGACCTTCCAGAATGTTGAGCTTTTTAATAACATGACGGTCATGGAAAATATGCTGGCCGGAGGTCATACTGCACTTGAGACAAATTTTTTTCAGGAAGTATTCCGGTTACCGGGTTTTGGTAAAAAAGAGAAGGAGGCCCGGAGGAAGGCCCGGGAAGTGCTGGACTTTCTCAATCTTAGCGGCAGAGAAAATCAGAGAGCCAGTGCCCAGGCCTATGGTATGCAAAAGCTTTTGGAACTGGGTCGAATCCTGATGACAGATCCTGAAATCATGCTGCTGGATGAACCAAGTGCGGGGATGAATAATAGAGAAACCGGGCACTTGGCCTCCCTGCTTAAATCAATCCAGCAGGAGTTTGAAATAACTATCTTTTTGGTTGAGCATGATATGTCACTGGTTATGAATATCTGTGACCGGATAACAGCTATAAATTTTGGCAGAAAAATTTTTGAGGGCAGCCCGGAAGAAATTCAGTCCAGTGAAGCAGTACAGGAAGCCTATCTGGGAAGTGAGGATGAGTAATATGGAAAACACTTCAGTAGAAACTGAAATGCTGACTGTTAGAAATATCTCAGCCTACTATGGGAACATTCAGGCTCTTGACAGTGTCTCCATTAAGATTTTAGCAGGAGAAATAGTCAGTCTGCTGGGTGCTAATGGCGCTGGCAAAACGACGACTTTGAAAGTTATCACCGGTCAGCTTAAAACCCGTCGGGGAGAGGTCAGACTTTCTGGACGGGATATTACCGGAGAAGACCCCGAAAAAATTGCCAATCTTGGTCTCACCATGATACCGGAAGGGCGCAAAATTTTTCCGGAACTTAGTGTCAGAGAAAACCTTAAAATTGGTTACTACACCAGAAGAAAAAAGGGGAGCTGGCAGGATAAACTTCCGGAGGTATTTGAAATTTTCCCGGTGCTGGAAGACCGACAGGAACAATCCGGCGGCACCCTTTCCGGAGGGGAGCAGCAGATGCTGGCCATTGCCCGGGGTTTAATGGCTGAGCCCCGTATTATGCTGCTTGATGAACCTTCACTGGGACTGGCACCCATGATAGTTAAAAAAATCTTTGAGATCATTAAAAATATCAATCAGGAGGGCACTACAATTTTATTGGTCGAGCAGAATGCCAACCTGGCACTAAAGCTGGCTGATAGAGCTTATATTCTGGAAACAGGACGGCTGGTTCACAGCGGACCGGCCCGGGAACTTTCTCAGGATGAAAAAGTCAGAGAAGCCTATCTGGGAAGCAGATAGTGTTTAATACCAGATTCATTTTCCGATTAATTTTATCAAAATTCTTAAGGAGGTAGAAAATGATTAAAAGAACAATGCAAGTGCTGGCAGTTTTACTGGTTCTGACACTGGCAATGGGAACGACAATTCTGGCGGTGGAACAGGGTGTAACCGATGATTCTATCACTGTAGGTTCGGTAGGAGTGACTTCGGGACCGGCGGCTTTTATTGGTATTCCCTATTATGAAGGGATTGAAGCCTATTTTAAATCAGTTAATGCTGCTGAAGGAATTAGAGGGAGAAAAATTGAATTGATTCAACGGGATGATGAATTTGACCCTGCTCAGGCCCGAGACCACATCGAAGCCTTGATCTATGATGAAGAGGTTTTTGCCATAGTAGGGCAGCTCGGCACACCTGGAGTTATTTCATCTGCCGGTCTGGTTCAGGAGGCTGGAATACCCTCTGTTTATTTTGGATCTGGAGCTGCTGAGCTTACCGAACTGGGAGAAAATTTTTTTCCGGTACAGCCCAATTATGTTTATGAAGGTATGATTATGGCAAAATATGCCGTGGAACATTTTGAAGCAGAGAGTATTGCGGTTCTCTATCAAAATGATGAAGTAGGTATCGATGGTATAGAGGGTATTGAGAAGGGTCTTTCAGAAATGGGACGGGAAGAGCTTATGTCTGATGATGCAGCTATTTCTTACGCTCCCACTAGGACTGATTTTACAGCCCAGATTCAGCAGGTAATGGTTGAAGATCCTGATCTGCTTTTTATCTTTGGTCTTTCCCAGACAGCTTCCCTGATTATTAGAACAATGGAAGATTTTGGATTGGATATACCGATGCTGACAACCTATTCCAATGCCGATGTCAGTTTTCTTGATACCATTGAACCGGCAGAAACAGCTCCCAATGTTATTGAAAATCTTCATATTATGGCCTGGCTGGAGGTCGATGAAGAAGGCATGGAACCTATGGAAGAAGCCATGGCAGAATTTTACCCCGACAGCACTATTAATTCCTACACCATGGCGGGCTGGGTGGCAGGAGAAACCTTTGTTGCAGGCTTGAGGGCAGTTGAAGGTGAACTAACCTGGGAGAATTATCTCGTGGCCATGGATACCCTGCACTTTACTGAAGGAATGGCTCCAGAAATTTCCTATCAGCCCGGGGTAAGAGAGGGAGTAACACACATGGCTGTTCTCAGAGTAGTAGAAGTAAATGGCAGTTATGAGTTTGAACAGGTTACCGAATTTCAGGAATTTTAGAACCATAATAAAAATCTAGTCCAAAACATTAAATAGGAAGATGGCCCGGGATCTTTTAGTGGTTCCGGGTTGTCTTTTCTAAATAGTGTATAACGACTGGCAGAATAATTTAAATCTGCCAGGTCTGCTATTTGATTTCATCGTCTAGGAGGAGGGTAAAATTGGTTGCCCAAAATAATCACCATATAGGTATTACAGGAGTAGGCATATATCTGCCAGAAAATATAATGACTGCTGAAGATATAGCTGCCAGGACTGCTGGCAACTGGAAGCCTGAGGCAGAGAGGGAAAAGCTTGGTATAAAAGAAAAGCGGGTTCCGGGAGAAAACGATGGAACTCAGTCCATGGGAGTGGCCGCTGCCAGGAGGGCGGTTAGGAGTGCCGGAATTGATCCTGGGGAGATTGATATGGTGCTTGGGATAGGTGAGGAGTGGAAAGAATACCCTCTGACTACTTCCAGCATCTATATCCAGGAGCAGGTGGGAGCCTACAGAGCCTGGGCCATTGATGTTCAACAGCGATGCGGAACAACGGTGGCAGCCCTGAAGCTGGCTGAAGATTTGCTGCTGGGTAACGAAGAATATCAGAAGATTTTAATAGCCGGAGGTTATCGCAACTGTGATCTTCTTGATTATACCGATCCTACGCTCTCTTTCATGTATAATTTGGGAGCGGGTGGTGGTGCCCTGGTGGTGGAGAAAAACTGCAGCAGAAATGTACTGCAGGGTACCCACCTGATTTCCGATGGCTCTCTGGCCCGGGATGCCGGGGTTGAGATAGGAGGAGTGGCCAATCCGGTGACAGAAGAAAATCTGGAGCAGGCCTTCAAACTTCGGATCTTTGATGTAGAACATATGAAAGAAAGACTCAACGAAATTTCTCTGGAGAACTGGCTTTACTGCATGAAAAAAGCCTTTGAAAAGGCCGGAAAAAAGATTGAAGATATGGATTACCTGGCAGTTCTGCATTTTAAACCCTCCATGCATGAGTTTCTGCTGGATGAACTGGGCTTAACTCCGGCTAATACCACTTATTTAGATAACTATGGCCATATTGGCCAGATAGATCAGATACTTTCTCTTAAGCTTGGACTTGAGTCTGGCAGGATCAAACCTGGTTCAACGATTTCTATGATTTCAGCCGGTATCGGTTATGCCTGGGCTGCCAATGTCATTCGCTGGGGTAAAATAACCTTCTAAAGCAGTTTATTACGGTTTTCAGCCTGTAAAAACAGGATAAAGAAGTAAAAACTGGAGCAGTTAACTGGAGAAAGATAGATGAAAATTTTTTTAAGGAGGATATAGATCATGCGATTAAAAAACAAAAGAGTGTTAATAACGGGGGGTGCCCGGGGAATCGGGCGCAAAACAGCTGAAGTTTTTCTGGAGGAGGGAGCCCGGGTGGCCATTGCTGACTATGATGAAGTAAAAGGACGGGAGACAGCCCGGGAGATTGGAGCAGAATTCCATCAGGTTGATGTCAGTGATACTGCTGTCGTTCAGGAGGTATTTTCTAAAATTGATGAGGACTGGGAAGGGCTGGATGTTCTAATTAATAATGCAGGGACCACCGCCGACGGATTTCTGGTCAAGACAAGTGAAGAGTCCTGGGATCGGGTAATTGATGTAAATCTTAAAGGAGTTTATAACTGCGGCCGGGAGGCTGCCCGTCGGATGATGGAGCAGGAAAAAGGGGTAATTATCAATGCTTCTTCGGTAGTGGGTCTCTATGGTAATATCGGTCAGACCAATTATGCCGCAAGCAAATCCGGGATAATCGGTCTGACCAAAACCTGGGCTAAAGAACTGGGTCCCCGGGGAGTTCGGGTTAATGCTGTAGCTCCAGGTTTTATAGAAACCGATATGCTGGAAAGTGTTCCTGATAAAATAATTGATAAAATGAGCGAGAAAACACCATTAAAGCGTCTGGGCCGGCCGGAAGATATAGCTTACGCCTATCTTTATCTGGCCTCTGATGAAGCAGATTACGTTAATGGTTTAATTATGAGTGTTGACGGCGGCCTTGTTATAGGCTAGCAGTTTTGCTTATGCTGAAAGTCTAATAAAATCAGGCTGTCTACATTCTATATAAATCTGGCAAATATTGCTGGCAGGCATTTTTGAACAAAAAATGCCTTAAATTTACCGGTGCGGCAAATATTATTATAATACTGTATGATAAGCTGAAAAACTGAAACGGGGAGGTCCAAAAGCTATGAATTCTGCCAGACAGGAATATCAGGCCAGGGAAATTACAGCATCTCAGGCAGTTGAAATGGTATCTGACGGCGATACAGTAACAGTTGCAATGGCAGGTTCCGAGCCTCAGGGACTGCTTCAGGAATTTGCCGAAAGTTACCAGGAATTTCAGGGTGTTAGACTGGTAACCTGTTTAATTATGGGAGATTATGATTTTCAAAAACTTGATATGAAGGGCCACATATTTAATGAAAGCTGGTTTTATGGAGGAACCGACCGGAAATTTCATAAACACGGGAATGTTAGCTATATTCCAAATAATCTTCACGAAGCAGGAGAAAAAAAACTTGACAATGATTCAATAAATATCTTCTGGGGAACAGCCACACCCATGGATGATCGGGGATATTTTTCTCTTTCCCTGGGGCTGACCTATGAAAAGATGATGATTCGGGGTGTCGATCTGGTTGTTCTGGAAATTAATGAAAATCTGCCCTGGACGCTGGGAGATACCCAGGTCCACATTTCAGAAATAGATCATGTTGTGGAAAACAAAGCTCCTCTGATTGAGCTGCCCAATATTGAGCCCGGAGAAATTGAGATGGAAATTGGACGCCATGTTGCTGCAATGATTGATGACGGCTCCACTCTGCAGCTTGGTATAGGCGGGATCCCCAATGCCATTACCAAGTGTCTTAAAACTAAAGTTGATCTGGGAATACACACCGAAATGTTTACAGACGGTATGGTTGACCTTTTCAAGGCTGGAGCTATTACCGGTCGGCGCAAGACTCTCTGGCCCGGTAAAATGGTGGCTACCTTTGCTCTGGGGACTCAAAAACTTTATGATTTTATCGATCATAACCTTGCTGTAGAATTTCAGCAGGGTAATGTTACCAATGATCCTACTGTGATCGGCCAAAATTACAAAATGGTAAGTATAAACACAGCTTTGCAGGTCGACCTAACCGGACAGGTCTGTTCTGAGGCTATCGCTCACAAGCAGTACAGCGGTACCGGAGGTCAGGCCGATACCCACCGCGGAGCCCAGCGTTCTGAAGGAGGTAAGGGTATAATAGCCCTCCGGTCCACGGCCAAGGGGGGGAATATGTCCACCATCATGAGTGAACTTCCTGGTGGTTCAAAAATCACCCTGGGTCGTAATGACATTGATTATATAGTGACGGAATTCGGTGTCGCACATTTAAAAGGAAAATGTCTGAGGGACAGGGTGGAAGCCCTGATCGGCATAGCCCATCCTGATTTTCGTGAAAAGCTTAACCAGGAAGCCCGGGAATTGCAGTTATGGTAAACGAGTTTTTCTCAAAAAAGTCCTGTTAAAGTCACTCAAATCAGCTTTTTCACCGATTATGGCTGGTTTTAATTTTCTTGGGTAAATAGTGAACAGGATTTTAAATCATGTTGCATTTATTGTTCTTTCTCGTGTATAATGATTAAAGAGATCTATTGTGAAATTTTACTGAAGAGAGGTTATAATTATGGCTGATGATGTCAGGAGGTTGTACAGATCCAGAAGAGAAAAGGTAATTGGAGGAGTCTGCGGGGGAATTGCTAAATATTTTAAGATTGATCCTATTCTAATCCGACTGCTTTTTATTTTGATGTTTTTTGCCCAGGGTGCTGGAGTACTGGCTTATATTATTGCCTGGATTATAATTCCGGAAGAACCTCGGAGCCATTATCAGGATGAAGAAGAGATTTACCGGGAGGATGATGAAGAGTATATTGACATTGAAATAGAAGGAGAAACAGGGAAAGGAACATCATTCGGGGAGAACACCAGAAGCCAGCGTTACCTGGGCATTATTTTGATAATAGCCGGGGCTTTATTTCTGTTTGATATCTGGATGCCCCGGATCTATTTCAGGACCTTCTGGCCCTTTATTTTAATTGTCCTGGGTATAGCTGTACTGGTTCGGGGAGTGGGGAGTGATGGCTAAGAATAGAAAAGAAAAGAACCGGGCTGTAAAGCAGCAGCGGCAGGACCGTCGGAACAGTATTACTACCGGTGTGGTTTTTATAGTTCTGGGTGCACTATTTTTATTAAATACCCTTGATATTCTGCCCTATAATATCTGGGAAATAATCTTACGATCCTGGCCGCTGCTGTTGATATTACTCGGTCTGCATCTGGTAGTAAAAAGAACCAGAATCTGGTGGCTGACACCGCTTTTGCTTATTGCTCTCTTTGCTGTTTTAGTATACCCCCAGTATTTTCCTCATTATCGTTACTGGTTAACTCCAGGCCGCCAGGTTCAGGAGACTGTTAGAAGAGAGGAAAAAGCTGAATCATCCAGGGTTTATACCGATGAAATCAGGCAGCTTGATATCAACCTCAGTATCGATGCCGGCAGGATTGATATTTTTTCTTCGGAGGAAGAGGAAAATCTTTATGACCTTTCTTTTCATTATC
>PWHA01000278.1 GCA_003554685.1 Halanaerobiaceae bacterium | reverse complement strand
GCAGATATATGTAGTCAAAATAGTTCAGCCAGCCACTTTCAAAACGCAAATAAAAACTCAAAATCAGACAGAGATTCAATAGCAAAAGGTCTAATGCAATCAATCTTTTCCGGGTATAAAATTTTTTCAGATAACTTAGCATAAAAACCCCCCTCCTGCCAGCACCGATTAAGTGCTGGTGCTAATCCTTTACCCCATTCCCGAGGTCCAAAAAATTCAGCTGGTGGTTCCTTTTTTCTGGCTTCTTTTCTGTTATAGATTTAAACCTGTTTCTAACTACTTCTAATCATAAATAATTTACCTTCTCTTAGTATATTTATTAAACAACTCCCGGCAAAATCCTGCTTGAGAAATCCTAATTTTTCAGGCGTGGAGTTCTACGGTGTCTTTATCCTGCAGCACATAATCCCTGGCCACCGGCTGACCCGGGAATTTAGAGGACCCCCAGACGCAGGCCTTTTCCAGATTTTCCTCAAAATCCTTGTGAACCGCCCGGGCAAAATCCAGCACGGTGCTGCCCCGGGGCATGGTAAAGGGGCTTTCATACTCCGGCTCCTTTCCAGGCGCCTTACTGTAAATCCTGATTATCCCCAGTCTCTCGAAGAAAATACCAGGAAGTTTATCAATATTGGTACCCTCTGTACAGGAAACGGTGACGATATTTATATCGGGGAAAAATTCCTGCACCACCTCCAGATTATCCCGGGCTTCGGTAGCATCAATCCCGGTGGCAATAACCATCAGATCCTGTTGGGTAAAGGCCCGGACCCCCTCCGGCACCTCCTCCCGGACTATTCTTTTCTCTTCCAGAAAATCAATGGTTCCGGAAAGCTGATCCAGGCATCTGCCGGTAGCAGCAGAGAGCACAACCGCCGGAAAATCAGCAGCCTGGATGGCTCCAATCAGCTGCCCGGGAACATCCTCTGGCACCAGCGGGGGAGTATCTATCAGCTGTATCTGAATGTTGTCATAGGGCACCATGCCGGCCGCCGGCAGTGAGGTGGTAAAGGGATAACTGGCTACCTCCACGCTGGCATTAGTCAGTGAGGCTACAATCGATGATTTCCCGGTATTGGGATAGCCCAGTAGAATAATCTGACCTGCCCCCATCTTTTCAAAGCGGTAGGGATTATAGGTTGCTGTTTTTTTGGACTTCTTTTCCTTCTCCTTTTTGGCATTGGAAATTCTTTTTTTAATATCGGCCTGCAGTTTATCAGTGCCCTTATGTTTGGGCATAACCGCCAGCATTTCCTGAAGGGCAGCGATCTTTTCTTCAGGAGTACTGGCCTCCCGATAGGCCTCTTCCGCTTCATAATATTGAGGCGGCAGATTGGCGGGCATTGCAGTCACCTCCCTGAGACAAACATATCTTTTTGATAATTGGATGGGAAAAAGTGCCTGAACCTACAAAATCATAGCGGCTAGGATGGGGCGCTGTTATAATCACGTTTTTCCCTGTATACCTTTCTTCAGACTCTTCAAGTCTTTCTGAATCTCCTGCTTCTTCTGCTCTGATCAAATCTTTATAGTTTTGAGCCTCCTGACCCCAGAGCAGCCAGTATTTTTGCCGGGCTGCTCCGGCCAGGGTGGCAATCACCGCTCGGATAAAGTCCTGCCAGAGTTGCTGGTGGCTGCCTGGTTCTCCTTGCCGGACGGTCAGGGCTGTGTTGAGAAAAAACACACCCCGCTCCTCCCAGCTCTGGATAAGTTTGGCCGGTGGCGAAATTTCCGGTATCTGAGACAGTTTCCTGCGAACCTCCTTGATGGGCGGGCAGCTCTGCAAATCCCTGACTTCCCGATAAAGTTCTTTGAGAATATTTCGCAGTGAGGCATTTTGAGTCTTTTCCTGCCAGTCCCGATAACCCTTAACTTCAAAGGATCTGCCGGTAGCCGTTCCGGGCTGAGGATAGGGGTCCTGACCCAGAATAATAATCCGGCGGCTTTTCCGCGGTTTTTGAAAAATAACAAAGGCTTTTTCTGCCGGGGGTTCAAAGTCTTCCTCTTTAATCTTCTCTCCTATCTCATGAAGCGTTTTCTGGTTATCGGCAAAGAGAGCGGCCCAGCTGGAATGAACTTTAATTTTAGTTTCAGCAAATTTAAAGGAATAATATTCTGGCATATTCAACCTCCTGAACGGCCTGTTCTGTCAGACTACTCCGCTGCCCGCTTTCTTAAGTATTCCAGAATATCAGCCGGGATCCTCTGACTTTCAGGAACCCTTTCTTCAAAATTTTCCTGATGATAAAACCTGATCAGGGATTCGGCAAATTCATTACTATACTCTCCGGAAACATCTCCCTGATAATAGCCCATTTTCTGCAGCAATCCCTGGACTTCTTCCAGCAGTTCCCCTCTCAGTTCCAGCAGCTCAACATCCCTCTCTGAAAAATAAAGATAAAACAGCTCCAACAGTTCACCCAGTCTGGCAATCGGCTCGGGGTGGTCATCAACCCTGAGATCAATATATTTATCAGTCAGCCCTCCATAACCCCCCTTCTCCTTATAAACCAGGAGAGACGCTGACTGCTTGCCCCTGCGATCACCACCGGCTCTGTCAGCAGCCTCCAGAGCAGCCAGCAGCCGGTCAGCCAGCCGGCCCTGCTTTTCCTGAAAGGTTTCAGCCAGGGCTGTTACCGTCTCCCGGTTAACCAGAATATTTCCCTGGGCGGCAAAGTTTTCTCCGGCAGTGCCGCTGGCCCAATCCAGGCAGTTTTCCCCGGTAAAGGTCGCCGAGCGGCCGCTGGCATCAATAATACCAACCTGCCGCTGATCCGAATCTTTATCTTCCTGAATCAGCTGCTCAACTGTTTCCTGAGGTGAAAGTCCCCTTTCCAGCAGCTCCAGCCCCCGAGGGCCATAGGCCGGATTGGCCAGGGCCTGTGTAGCCACCGCTCCCACCCCAGCTTTAATATGAGGCACAATTGCTCCCGCAGCTAAAAACTTTGACTGAACCACAATTCCCAGTTCTCCGACCTCAGGATCAAAGCCGGCCAAGGAAAAGGTCGCTATTTTAATCGAATTCATGATTATCCCTCCTTCTTTTATTAATAATAACATATTTTTAACTTTGTTTCATAAAGGATTTATACCTTTTTTGTAGAACTAATATTATATAAAGATGCTAAAAGGTTTGCCATTCTAAAAAATTTTTACCAGACAGGGAGTGAGCGGAAGTGGATAAAAATTTAAGCCCCTTACCATTCCTCAGGGGAGCCGCAGTTATAACTATAGTTATCATAACAGCACTACTTTTCCTGCCCGGCCAGCGGGTTTTAGCAGAAAATCCCGGCGTTGGGGCATTAAATCTATCTGAAATACCAGATTATATTCTTGGCGGCCACTCTGATACAGTCCGGGCTACTGCCTGGTCTCCCGATCAGGAACTCTTTGCCAGCGGAGGAGCCGATGGAAATATTATCCTCTGGGAGGCCGAATCAGGCCAAATTCATTATGTTTTATCAGGTCATGCCGATTCTCTCAACGCCTTAAAATTTTCACCGGGGGGAGATCTGTTGGCCAGCGCCGGAGCTGATGGCACTATCAGAATCTGGAATATCAGCAATCTGGAAGAGGAAATGAGACTGCCAGATCACACCGACTGGGTTACCGATCTGGACTGGTCGCCGGAGGGTGATTACCTGGTCAGCAGCAGCTGGGACCGGACAGTAAGAATCTGGGATACTGTTTCAGGAGAAAATGTCACCACCTTTGATGATTTTACGGGCTGGGTGAGAGCAGTCAGCTGGTCTCCGGAGAGAAATTTGATCGCCAGCGGAGAGGGTCAGTTGATCATAATTAGAGACCTGGAAACCGAAGAAGTTATCGCTGAAATTTCTGAGAGATACAGCCGGGGAAGGATTACAGCTCTAAACTGGTCCCCGGAAGGTCAGCTGCTGGCAGCTGGAGATGATTCCGGAACAGCCAGAATAATTACCACCGAAGACTGGTCTATTCAGAAAAGTCTTGATCCTGCAGCCCGGGCTGTGAACAGCCTGGAGTGGTCTCCTGATGGCAGTCAGCTGGCAGCCAGTGGCGATCACCGGGAAATAAGCCTTTACTCTCTAAACAGCTGGGAAGAAAAAAGGCTCAAGGGTCACGGGGAATATGTCCGCAGTCTGAGCTGGTCTCCTGCTGGAGATAAGCTGGTCTCAGGCAGCAGGGATCGCTCAATTCGAGTCTGGTCGCTGGATGCTCTCGATACCATATATTCCCGGGAGGGCCATACCGGCATGATTAACAGCCTGCAGTGGGCCCCTGACGGCAGTTATCTGGCCAGCAGCAGCGAGGATAACACCATCAGGCTCTGGCAGCCGCCCCAGCCTGACAGTAAAAAACATCTTCGAGGCCATATCAATCCTGTTGAGGATATCGCCTGGTCCCCCGACAGCCGCATTCTGGCCAGCGCCAGTCAGGATGAAGCAGTAATTGTCTGGGATCCCGGAGAGCTTGAACGAATGTATATTGCCGGGGATCATCGTAGAATATTCCGCACCGATATTTTTCTGCCCCGGGGCCGGGAAAAAACCACCCACGAGGACTGGGTTTTTTCAGTCAACTGGAGCCCCGGTGGTGAATTTCTGGCATCAGCCAGTTATGATGGAAAAGTCGGCATCTGGAAGGCTGAAGATGGCAGCAAAGACAAAATTTTAGAGCACGAATCTGGCTGGGTCCGCAATGCCTGCTGGACTCCCGACGGCAGAGAATTAATAAGCGGTGGTGAGAGCGGCGGCATTCATGTCTGGTCAACTGAAGGAGAACTGCTGGAACAGTTTGGCAGTGAAGCAGGGGAAATTCGCAATCTAAGCTGGGGAACAGACCAGCAGGAGCTGCTGGCCAGCAGTCACTATGATCATTCCATCCGTCTCTGGGACTATGCCAGCCGGGAAGAGCTGGATCGGATCAGCGAAACTGGCATTGCCTTCGACCTGGCCTGGTCTCCGACAGGTGATTATCTGGCCGCTGCTCTGGAAAGCCGATCAATTAAAATCTGGCGGCTGTCAGAAAACGAGCTCGGGGAAGAGGTCAGTTTAAAGCTTCCCGGTTTCACCTCACTTTCTCCCCGGGCCCTTGGATGGTCTCCTGACCAGACCATGCTGGTTGTCAACGATGGAAACTATATTTTGATCTGGGAGTTAGAGCAGCCCTGATAAAGAGCAGGCTTAAAGATGTTTTTCTCGACTGAAATAAAATTATTTTTTTAAGAAAAATACCTGCAGAACCGGGTTTACCATCGGTCTGCAGGTATTTTTGCGATAGCAGATATTTTATTAGATAGAAGTTTACTCCGGATCAAATGGAAAAACATTTTTGAAATCTGAAGTTCAAAACAGCGAGAAACATAAACTTTCTCTTCTTTATAATTTTTTAAACTTTTACTGTTCTATTACCCTTTATTTTGAAACTATAATTGTAATTTTATTGCCCTAAGACAGATTGCAAGCAAAAAATACTGCAAAAATCCTGTCTATAAAAAATTTTTCGACAAATTAGGCAGGAATATTTAAGTTTATGTTTAATTATAGGTATTGTAAACATCAATTACTTTAAATAGCCAGCATTTTTCCCGGGGCAGTTACTTACCCCATTCCCTCAGCAGCACCCCCTCAGTTCTGCCCCGGGAATTTTTCTTCTCTCTTCTTTTCCAGATCTGTAATATTACCGCTACTCCAGCATATGTTAAAACCTTCTCCAGAAAATATTCTTGATATTTTCAGTGAAATCTATCAAAATTTTAGATGAGGCAGGAATAACTAGTTAAAAGCAGGAAAAGTGCCTGAGAGTTTTCTGTTTCCAGGTGAAAAAATCCAGTGCTTAAATTAAACTTTCTGATACGTCTGTTGCTGTTTGATTTTATAGCTATAGTGCTTTATGATAGAACAAAATTCAGAAACAATCAATCCGCTGAATTTTTCTGGCTTTGCTTGCCTTTTACTGCAGTTTGCCGGTTAAATTTCAGCAGGGATAAACTTTTTCTGCCACCTCCGGAGGTGAAAAAATGCCGCATCTAATAGCAGCAATGATGCTTATAGCTGGAGGAGCCCTGCTTTATTCTCTCTTAAGCAGAAAGCTCAAACTCACAAATCGCCGGGAACCCATAATCAAATAGCAGTCAACACTTAGCAGTCAACACTCCAAATCAGCCAAAAGATAATCCTGACAAAATAATCCCGCAGGGGAATTATAATTCCCCTGCGGGATTTGTTTATCTTATCAGGAAACCTGGATTATTTTGATAAATTAATTTTACCTGAAGGTAAAAACGGACCCGGAAAAATTTATCCTTTGACCCCTCCCCCGGAAAGAAAACCGGTAACTATATGATCCTGAACCAGCATAAACAGGATAATTATCGGGATCGCACCCAGCATGGCTGCCGCCGAGAAGACACCCCAGCGACCTCCATAGTCCTCAGCCACAAAGAGGTGAAGACCCACCGCCAGCGTCAGCCTGTCGGTGCTGTTCAGGAGCACCCGGGCCAGCACATATTCTGAATAACTGGCAATAAACTGAATTACAAAAAGCACACCCAGGATTGGCTTTGAAAGTGGCAGTATTATCCGGTAAAATATCTGAAAACCACTGGCTCCATCGATAAAGGCTGCATCCTCAATGGAGCGGGGAATGGTATCCATATAGCCCTTCATCAGCCAGGTGTTGACACCGATCGCTCCGCCCATATAGGTTATGATAACCGCCGGATGGGTGTTGATGCCAACGGCCGGAAAGATAGTCTGGACATTTAAAAAAAGCAGATAGAGGGCAACCATGGCCAGCATCTGGGGGAAAACCTGGACCAGCAATATCATAAATAGTCCGTTGCGCCGTCCCCAGAAATTAAAGCGGGAAAAAGGATAGGCTGCCAGGGTAGTCAGGGCCACCGAACCAAAAGAAGCAATCAGGGCAATTTTAACGCTGTTGAAAAGCCAGGTGGCAAAGGGATGCTGCTGGCTGGTAAACAGGGTTTCATAATTGCTGAAACTGATCTCCT
>PWHA01000270.1 GCA_003554685.1 Halanaerobiaceae bacterium | reverse complement strand
AATATTAATTTTCCTATTTACAAATATATGTATATAGAGTATAATTAAATATATATTTCTTTTAAAGGAAATTTAACCCACTTTTTCAGCGTCAGCTGGAAAGGAGTGTCTGCCACGGCTCCTTATCTCTATTCCAAGGAAGAGCTTATTGAGGGTTACTTCTCCATGTTCAGGGAATTGGGACGTCCGCCTTCCATTAGGGAAATTAACCAGGACAGCAGATTTCCTTCCTATTCCACCTATCTCCGCTGGCTCGTTAACAAGCAGACTATCTGTCAGAATCTCAATCTACCCCTCATCTCGCCGAAGTTATTCGCCACCTTCTGTCAGGAATGCCTTATGTCGAAAGAGACCTGCGATTTAGATCCCTTTAACTGCGCCCGGGAGGCGAGCCTCTACTTTCAGGGGCCCGGAGAGGAAAATTAGACCCCGATTTACACTGCATTATTTATAATTAACATATTTTCTTATCATGCTTGCAATAAAACAGCAACCCGCGGCACAAAAATTACTCATCTCAAGAAAAAACCCCCAACCCCGGAAGGGATGAAGGCCCGACATCATTTAATTGTGGTAAGGTAATATGTCATTCTAAAAAAGCTCCCCCGGTCTCTCTTCACTTCTAAATCCTCCCGGCCAGACTACCCCTCGGCCGTTTACCAGCACCCACTCAATTCCGCTCGCAGTCTGGTTGGAATGCTGGTAATCCGCTTCATCCTTTACTTCTTCGGGATCAAATATCACTAAATCAGCCTTATAACCAGGCCGTATCAGTCCTCTATCTGCCAGACCAAACTTCTTTGCCGGCAGAGCTGTCATTTTATAAAGAGCAGTTTCCAGATCCAGCACCCTTTCCTCTCGCACATATTTTCCTAAAATTCGAGGAAAACTCCCATAAAGCCTGGGATGAGGTCGCCCCCCCGTGTTGATTCCATCGGAGCCAACCAGAACTTCTGGATCGGCAAGTATTTTCCTGACATCTTCACCGGAGGTGCTGAAAATTAAGATTGTCAGCTGTCCCTTGCTTTCCCGGATAAGATCCAGCAAATTTTCATAATTATTTTTCCCTTCCTGTCTGGCTATCTCAGCCAGGCTGGCGCCAAGATATCTATCTGACAAATTTTCCGGAGAGGAGTTTATGATAATATTCTCCCACCCGGTTGAACCAATTATATTATCCCAGCCCGGCAGTCCTTTTTCAATATCCCGAATAATTCTCCTGCAAAAATCCGGAGAATTTTTCAGCCTGTCAACTAAATAAGCCACCCCTTCAGAAAGCGCCCATTGTGGCAGCAGAGCTGTTATTAATGTCGAACCAGCTCGATAGGGATACTGATCGGCATGAATATTTATTTTCTGACGGCGGGCCTGCCTTAGCATCTCAAGCACTTCTCCAGCCCTGCCCCAGTTGGCTTTACCTGAAAGGTTTAAGTGCGATATCTCGGTATTAACCCCTGTCTCTCGTGACAGCTCAATATTCTCATTTATGCAGTCAAAAATCTGATCTGATTCATTTCTCATATGGGTGGTGTAAAGGGCATTCTGCTGGTAAAGGATTTGAGCCAGATAGAGTATCTCATTGCGCCCGGCATATGAACTGGGGGGATAGAGCAGCCCGGTTGACATGCCAAGGGCACCCTGGTTGAGAGCATTTTTTAATCTTTCTCCCATTGCTTTAAGTTCTTCAGGGGTGGCTTCTCGACTGGCAAATCCCATAGTTGCAATCCTGATAGCTCCGTGCCCCACCATCATTCCCGCATTTATTCCTAACTGCTTCTCTCGCAGTTTACTTCTAAAGTCAGCCAGATCGATCCAATCAACTTCTATTTCTGAAATATCATAGATCGCCTGATTATAATCTTTCAGCAGTTCCTTTCTGCCGGGATCAATGGGATAAAAACCCAGACCACAGTTGCCGACAATCACTGTAGTAACACCCTGAGTCACCTTGGGATAGACAGTCCCATTTTTTATCAGTTCAATTTCATCATGGGTATGAACATCAATAAAGCCCGGAGCTACAATTTTGTTGCCGGCATCTATAATTTCCTCTCTGCTGGAAGTTATTTCGGGAGCTATTTTAGCAATTTTATCTCCTGAAAGAGCAATATCGCCCTCCAGCCAGCCTTTTTCTCTGCCCAGAAAAATCAAGCCCCTTTTAATAATTAGATCATACATTGCAATACCTCATTTCTTACAAAAAAATTTCAGCAGACACCACAGATTTCTAGAATAACTTCTAAGTAAATTTTAACAGCGCTGTAGAGATCGGCAATTTTTAAGCTTTCATCGCCGGAATGACATTTTTCTGGAAGGCCGGGACCAAAAACCACCGAGGGAATCCCCAGCCTGTCATGGAGCAGGGCAGCATCACTCCAGCCCCGGAAGAAGGTAACCTGCTGATCCCGGTCTGTATAACTTTTGAGAGAGTTTTTCAGGGCAGCAATCAAGCTGTTCTCCTCCGGGCCGGCCAGAGGTCTGTTTCGCAGGGGACAGACCTTATCCTCCAGGGGAATAACCTCAGTGCTGAAACCGGGAGCAGCGGCATTGACCCTGGCCAGCAGCCTTTCAATCTCTTCATAGATTTCTTTTCTGCTTTCCCGGGTAGTATAGCGGCGATCTACATCGAGGTGGCAGACATTGGGGACGATATTGGGATCATCGCCTCCGGAAATCATTCCGACATTGATGGTGGGGTGGCTGACCAGACTGTCTTCCCGCTGCTGCAATATCAGATTTAACTTTTCAATCTCCCTGACAATTCGAGATCCCTGATAGATGGTGTTGAGCCCTTTTTCTGGAGTGCTGCCATGAGCTGATTTCCCTTTTATAATAATTCTATACCATTCCATGCCCTTATGGGCCCTGCAGATTTGCAGATCGGTAGGCTCACCCACAATAGCATAGTCAACATCTAAACCATCTTCAACCAGCTTAACAGTTCCCAGCGAACGCTGTTCCTGGTCAATTACTCCGCTAAAAACAAGATCTCCAGCCAGCTGATAGCCGCTCAATTGTATCAGACGCATCGCTGTCAGCATTGCAGCTATTGAGCCCTTCATATCAACAGCGCCTCTGCCGAAAATATGATCGCCTCTAACTTCAGGCTTATAGGGCGGAATCACCATATTGTAGGGTGGTATGGTATCGGTATGACCGTTGAGCAGCAAACTGCTGCCACTGCCGGCTCCCGGAATGATAGCTTTGATATTAGGGCGATTCTCTTCGATATAATCAAGCTCAATATCCTTCAGCCCGGAATCTTCCAGATAGCTTGCTATAAATTTTGCCAGCCTGTCTTCCTGCCATTCAACCTGCTTATGGCTGGGAATTTCAATCATCTTCTGCAGCAGCTGAAGGGTCCTATCCAGATTGTAGTCAGCCAGAATATCAGCAGCAACTTTTCGAGATATCATAGGTTAATTCCTTTCTTGCTAAATTTCAATAATATCATTTAAATTCTAAGCAAAACCCAGCAGTCCTGGCAAGAACATGGAAATTGCTGGAACATAAGTCACCAGAATTAATACCCCGAGTTCAGCCAGGATAAAGGGCCAGATCTCTCCTGATATCTCCTCCAGTGAAAGTTTAGAAATCCCACAGGCTACGAAAAGGCATGCCCCCAGAGGTGGCGTCATCAGGGCAATATTCAAGTTAACTATCATGATAATACCAAAGTGCAGGGGATGAACTCCCACACTTACAGCCAGGGGATGAAGAATTGGCCCTAAAATAATCAGAGCTGCAGTCATATCCATAAACATTCCTAAAACTATCAATATCATGTTAATTATCATAAGCACTACATATTTATTTGTGCTAAAATCTAAAATCATGGTTCCTATTAGTGCCGGTATCTGTTCCCTGGCTAAAATCCAGCCCAGAATGGCAGCAGCTGAAAGAATTATAAAAATTGAACCAGAATTTTTTACCATATTGTAAATCAAAACTGGAAGATCTTTCAGAGTTAAATTTCTGTAAACAAAAAATCCTATTATCAGGGCATATAAAACTGCAATAGCAGCTGCTTCTGTGGGGGTGAATACTCCACTTAATATTCCCCCCAATATAATTACCGGCATCAGCAGAGGGATAAAAGCTTCTTTAAATGCCAGTGATACCTCTTTAACAGAAGCCCGCTTTTCTCCCATGGGGTAATCCCTTTTTTTAGACACATAGCCGGCCAGCAGCATCAAAGAAAGCCCCATAATCACCCCAGGTACAATACCAGCAGCAAAAAGGCCGGCAATTGAAACATTCATCAGAGAACCGTAAATAACGGCAATAATGCTGGGAGGAATAATCGGGCCAATAATAGATGAGGCTGCGGTAACTGCTGCAGCAAAATCTTTGTCATAACCATCCTCTTCCATGGCCGGTATCAGCATTGTCCCCAATGCAGCAGTATCGGAAACAGCAGCCCCGGTCAGGCCGGCAAAAAAGATGCTGACGAGAATATTAACATGGGCCAGGCCTCCCCGGATATGCCCCACCATTACATTTGCCAGCTTAACCAGTCTGTGGGTTATTTTTATTTTATTCATAATATCTCCAGCCAGCATAAAAAATGGCATAGCCATCAGGGCAAACATATTAATTCCGGAGTAGAAATTCTGGGGTACTAACTGCATCAAAGCAGGATTATCCATTCTTAAAAAAGCCAGCACAGCCGTAATTCCCAGGGCAAAAGCTATTGGGGTCCCCGCCAGCATGAAGAGAAAGAAAACTATTACAATAAATTGTACCATATTAATATTCCTCCCCGGCCGTCAAATCAATGATCATCTGTAAAATCAATTGAATCCCGGTTAATAGTCCTGCCACCGGCACCGATAATAATGGCCAGAACATGGAAATGTTTAGAGCTGGAGAGCGCTGTCTTAGTGCCCTTTCAACCATGGAAAAACCTTCCCGGGTTAAATAGTAAAGAAAAAGCAGGATAAATAACTGGGTGATCATCACAATTATTTTCTTAGCTGGCTGAGGAACCCGATTGATGACAAGCTTCAACCCGACATGTTCTCTTCTCTTCAGGGAAATACTGGCAGCAATTAGTGCCATCCAGATCATCAGGTAACGAGCCAGTTCCTCCGTCCAGAGAAAGGGATTGCGCAGCACATATCTCCAGAAGGTCCCGATCAGAACTACAACCACCATTAAAAACCCTATAATAATCAAAGGGACTGCTACAATTTTTTCCAGCATGTCTGCCAGCCAGACTGCCCCGTTGTTGATTTTACTTTTCATGATAACCTCCCGCCAATTTACAGGAGTATCGAGGGAAGCCAGATTCTGACAGACTCCCCTCGATACCAGGTTGCTACATTTTTATAGTTTTAATTATTTTCCGCTAAAACTTTAATAGTATTAATTAATTTCCGTACAACTCCAGCTCGGCCTTCTCTACCGATTCCAGCAAAAAGTCTACAAATTCCAAGCCAGCTTCTCCCAGATCTTCTTCAATAGCTTCTCGCACAGCAGGTATGGTAACCTCTCTGAACATTTCCAGCTCATCCAGGCTGGGCGCATAAACCTCGGCACCTGCTTCTTCCAAGAACTCAACTCCATAGGTAGTTACTCCGGTGAGCAGTTTGTGGCCTCGTCCCACAGTTCTGGCAGCATCGATGCCATTGGTGAAGATAGCCCGCTGCTCATCATTAAGTGACTCATAAAAGGCTTCACTGGTTACCCACCAGTCAGTGCCATAGAGATGGTTTGTCAGTGTTACATAATCCTGAACTTCCTGGAGTCCACCGATTGCCATGATTGGAATGGGATTATGCTGGCCATCAACTACTCCTGTCTGGAGAGAGGTATAGAGTTCATCCCAGTCTATGGGAGTTACCGAAGCGCCCAGTGAGCGCATCATTGCTATATGAGAAGGTACAGACATGGTTCTAAATGAAATACCCTCCATATCTGCAGGCTCTCGCACCGGGCGAACATTATTGCTCAGCACATAAAAATCTCCCGCCGAAGTTGTTAGCAGCCGCAGGCCGGTCTCTGAAAGCAAATCATCCCTGAGATAGTCGCCAAATTCTCCGTCCAGCACCCGATAGGCAACTGCATGATTGGGAAAGGCAAAGGGCAGATCAAAGGCATTGATAGGCTCATAAAACTGGGCCAGACCGCCTATGGAAGCAACATTAACCTGAATAATATCCGATTGGGTAAGTTCCAGTCTTTCACGCTGTCCTCCCATGGTGTTGCCGGGATGAATGGTTACCTGCATTTCATTGTTAGACTGCGATTCGACAATTTCTTTAAAGGCCACAGCAGCAGCATGGGAACTTGAAGTCTCAACATCACCTGGTTCTTCATGAGCAAGTTCAATCTGCAGCGGAGCTGACCAGGCAGCTGTTGAGAAAAAAGTCAGGACTATTACCAGCACCAGTAAAATTTTCAAAACTTTTTGCATGGATTTTCCCCCTTATAAAATTTTGCTTGCATGATTTGCTTTCATAATATATTACATGCATTTTTTGTGCCAATCTCTTTTTCTTCTGCTTTTTCTTCTGCGGTTTAACGATATTTATTTAAAACATTTAAAGGATAATCAGGCATTCATGGCTTTTACTTGCAGATCTTACTTCCAGCCAGATATGCCTCAGCGAAAGCTGTAAAGCCTCTTGCTGTTCCCGCTGCTGTTCCCGCTATTTATGCTATTTTCTGTGATTTTCTTCCTGTGATTTTTCTTTAAGTTCTCTAATAATATTAATCTGTTAACAGGTTTGATGAATTTATAATCACCTTTCTTGAATTTTAGCAGGTTAACTAAATAAGTATCTCAAGCAATGAATAGCAATAAATCTCTTTAAATTACTCAAAAAAACATAAAATTCCCGCTTCCGGGAAAAAAATTCCGGAAAGCGGGAATGATTAGCTGGGCTTATATTTATCTGGGCTTATATTTATCTGGGCTTATATATACCTGCCTGAATTATTCATAGCCTTACAAAAAAACGCATTTCAAGCTGGAAAAAGCAAAAAACAAAGTCATTTTAAGTTTTCTGGTTAAAAATATTTT
>PWHA01000166.1 GCA_003554685.1 Halanaerobiaceae bacterium | reverse complement strand
CAGTATCTGGCAGCTCTACTTTTTGCTCAGGCCCATATTCAGCCAGAGCCTTTTCCAGCTCTTCCTCGGCCTGACTGGCAACCTGATGTGCGCCTCGAATTGCAGCAGATGCAATCTTCTTTGACATTTACTTAACCTCCTTGCAGATTTAACAATAAATAGTTTTCGACTAACTTCAGCTTTGCACCGATTAATCGACCATCTCTCTTCTCATTTCCATATCGAAGAGAACTCTTTCAGCACCCTTTTCAATACCGAGAGCTTCTCTTTTAGCATCTATGCGATCTATCATTTTGCTGGCCATTTCATGAGCATCCTGAGCATTATCCCAGGTGGCCCCGTAGACTTTTTCGTATTCTTTAAAGAGATAATCGGTTACCTTCTGGCTTCCAATTGTGGGGAAAGTACCGCCAAATACTGTATATACTCCTGAAGTTACAAAATACTGCCCGATTGCAATCGCCTTTTCGCTCATCCATTCGGGAGCAGCACCGGCGACCGGCAGTTCACTGACATCATCACCTATATTGAGACGCTGATTCTGCTGGCCTACATTGACCATCTCAGCCAGAGCATGCAGAATTCTGGTGTTATCAACGCAGGAACCGGCATGGAGTACAGGAGGTATTCCCACTGCCTCACAGACTTCAGCCAGGCCGGAACCGGCCTTTTCTACAGCTGTTTCAGGAGTTAAGAGCCCCGCTTTGGCACTGGCTATGGCCGAACAGCCCGTCTGTACCACCAGCACATCATTGGCAATCAGTTCCTCTACCAGAGGGATGTGGAGAGAATCCATCGGCATAGCTACATTGTTACAGCCCACCACTCCAGCAACTCCCCTGATGCGGCCATCGATTATATTGCTGTTCAATGGCCAGAAGGAAGAGCGAAAACTTCCACCCAGCATATACTTAATATATTCAAAGGAAAAGCCAGCCAGAGCTTCCTTGCTTTCTTCGATAATGTTTACTTCTCCCCGGTTGACAAAATTATCAATGGCATTGCGGACGATCTTTCGAGCTGACTCCAGAGGTTTGCTTTCATCAAATTCGATATGCTCGGCCATTTCCATCCGGGCTTTATCGGTGGTGGTTACCACCCTGGTATGATAATCATCCAGAACATCACCCAGAGACTGCATGACACACTGAACATCAACCAGCATCATCTCAACAGCACCGGTCACCACGGCCAGTTCCTGCTGGAGAAAACTGCCAGCTACCGGAATACCATGGCGCTGGAGCAGTTCATTGGCTGTACAGCAGATACCGGCAACATTAATACCTGAAGCACCCTTTTCTTTAGCATATTCAATCAGCTCATCATCCTGGGCAGCAATGGCTATCATTTCCGAAATCAGCGGTTCATGGCCATGTACCATGATATTGACCTTGTCCTCTTTGATAACTCCCAGGTTGGCTTCAAACTTCATGGCTGATTTTCGTCCGGTCTCTCCCGGCTCACCTGGAGTTCCAAACATAATATCCTGCAGCTCGGTAGCTATCATTGAGCCGCTCCAGCCGTCTGCCAGGGCAGCCCGGGTTCCCTGTTTGAGAATATTTTTATAATCCTGATCAACACCCATGGTTGAACGATGCATGGTTTCCACCACTTCCCGGTCAATACCCCGGGGTGTTACTCCTTCTCTTTCCCAGAGCTCCTGACGTTTCTGAGGAGCTTTTTTCACAAAATCTGAATAACCTTCCTGGCGGCCAAAGTTAGCCAGGGCCCGTTCTCCTACCTCTTCAGCTATTTCATACTTATCCTTACCTTCAGTTTCGATCTCAAAAAATCTGGCGACTTCCATAAGTTTATCAACATCTTTAATCTGATATCCTTCATTTTCACCCCGGGCAGTTTCCAGAAAAGCTTTGACAACTCCCCGGCCGTGGTCGGAGTGAGCAGAAGAACCTCCAGCAATTAGACGAACAAAATTCCTGGCAACAATAGTGGCTGCATTTGCTCCACAGGCTCCCAATTCCTGGCGTCCTTCAATTATCCGGCAGGGGCCCATATTGCAAATTCTACAGCAGAGGCCTTCGGTGCCGAATTTACAGTGGGGTGACTGCTGTTCATAGCGATCCCAGACCAGCTGGAAATTGGCACTGCTGGCACAATCCAGAGCTTGACACGAAGCTTTGTCGATCGCAACTTCGTTGTTTTCATTTTTCTTGTTCTTTTTAGACATTTAGCTGCCCTCCTTATATTAATGAATTAATAACCGGTTTTTGATAATGATAAAATAAAATCTGACTTCAGCAAAGAAAATTCTCAAGCAGTACAGCGGCAAGTTTTAGCATCTTAAATTCGACTATTTGCTCTAACACCAGCCCCCTTCTAATTGCTGCAAAAAATTTATCGCAATAATAGCAATAAGAGTAAACGCAAAAAAAATGTGAAAAACTCGCTGTTAGAGTCAGGCAAATTTGTAATTGTTAAAAAATTAAGTCAGCCTTCTTCACCAGCATAATGCACAATCCCACTGATTATTATATCAAATAATCGCTGTTTGTCAAAGCTAAATATTTTTTTCACAATTGAAGTAAAAGATTTCACAAACTATTACTGCTGAATTGACCGTCAAGACTTAATAATATGGTATTTATTTTTATTATTCCTGTTATAATCATGATTACCCTGCTATATGACCCTATTTTACCATAAATGACCTGCAAAAATCAACAGCAGACCAGAATTTTTAATTAAATTTTTCACATCTTTCAGCATAATAATTGATGATAATCTCACTCAGGTTTTTACCCTCCGGCAAAAGCTTAATTAAAATCCCAGTGCTCACTGCTGCTGAAGAGAATCGGCAGTCCTCCTGTATGTAAAAATAGCACCTTTTTATTGCGGATCTGTTCTTTCTTCAGAAATTTCACCATACCCCGGAAGGCCTTGGCGGTATAAACGGGATCCAGCAGAATGGCTTCCTCTCTGGCCACCCGGGAAACTGTCTCAATAAGATTATCCTCGATGATACCATAAACGGCACCAATGTAATCAGCAAGCAGAATAAGATCCTGGTAGATTAATTCTGCAGGAAGATTATGATGCTGACAGTAATCTTTCAGGCATTCTTTTATCTCCTGCTCCCCCTGCTGGCGGGTGGGTTCCACACTTATGCCGATGATTGCTTCAGCACAGCGATGGAGATAGTTGCCAATAAGCAGCCCGGCCTGGGTGGTGCCGGTCCCAGTGGCCAGAAAAATATAATCAAATCTCCCCTCCGGCAGCCGGGCCTGGTGCTTGATCTCAGCAGCAGCCTCTACATAACCGTGAAGTCCGGCCCGGCCATAACCTCCCCCCTGAATCAGATAGGGTTTCTCTCCTCTGTCTTTTAGTTCCTGATAAACTTCCTCCATTCTCGATTCCCGCTCTGACCTGCTGACAATCTCAAGATTAACATCCAGCAGATTATAGAGAAAATAATTTCCCCGGTTTTTAATTTCCCGGGAATCATCCTCAGGCTTATTGAGCACCAGAGTACAATCCAGGCCCTGCTGCAGGGCTGCCATGGCGGTCAGCCGGCAGTGATTGGAAAAGGTGCTGCCGCAGGTAATTAAATGGCGGGCTCCCTGTTTTTTAGCCTCTCCCAAAATAAACTCCAGCTTGCGGGCCTTATTGCCACCCGGTTCGGGACCGGCCAGATCATCTCTTTTTATATAAATCTGATTATGATAAAGGTCTGAGAGCTTCTCTAAATACTGCAGCGGAGTTGGCAGATCACAGAGCGTAACCCGGGTATACATGGTAGAACCTCCCTCTTTCCAGTAAAATTCTGATAGTTTAGCTGCTTTTGCTAGTCAACTAACTCAGATACCTTTTTCAACTTATAACGTCCGTAAAGCAGAACTGTTTCTCCCTTGCGAAAGTAAAATTCAACCGGCAGCCTTTTTCCTCCCTGCAGAGCAAAAAGTTCTATCCTGTCCTCTGCCAGGCGGTCCGGAATTAAGATCTCTTCATCACCCAGAGAACTGCTTAAATTTTTCAGCTTTAATAAATCTCCCCTGCGGGAAATTTCCAGACTGTAATTACCCTGATAGGCCTGATAAGTGCCAGTCAGTTTTTCCAGTCTGGTTTCGCTCTGTCTGAAGTCCAGCCGGTCCGGATCTTCCTCAAGGAGTAGGGCCAGGATATAGCTGGAAAGTTGACTCAAAGGATAACCGCTGCCATTGGCCAGCAGAACCAGACCCAGCTCTTCTTCAGGAATAAAATTAAGCTGAGCGGTGGCCACCAGCACACTGCCGCCGTGGCCAATTTTCCTGTATCCGAAAAAATCCTCCTCGATGCTGAGACCCAGGCCATAATAACTGGAATGGTTATTCAAGGAATAATCAGCTTTTACACCTTTCTGATTATTGTTTTCTTGATATAGCTGAAGGGAAGGGGTATTGATTCTGGGCTTCATCATCTCGGTTAAAGAACCCGGAGTAATAATTTCATTATCCTCTTTCTTAAGATATAGTTTTAAATATTTTAGCATATCCTCGACATTGCTGATAATCCCACCATCGCTGGTAATGCTGCCGTAGAGGTAAGACTGGGGAATTCGCTCATCCTCAGCTACCAGATAAGGGCAGGCAGCATCTTTATCGGCTTCAACATTTTCCCGGGAAAAAAACGTCCGGTTCATCTCCAGGGGAGTAAAAATATTTTCCTTGAGATATTCCTGGTAGGATATGCCGCTTACTCTGGCAATTATACCCCCCAGCAGGACATAACCTTCATTTAAATAAAACCAGCGCTTTCCAGGTTCGGTCTCCAGCCAGTCCTGGTCCTGGCTTTCCCTGATAAAAGTTAGCATGTCCTCAACATCACCAACTGGAACATCCTCAACCTCTTCGCCAACAGAATTTAAGATAGCAGCTTCTGCGTAGGCCAGAGCAGGAATGCCGCTGGTGTGAGACATCAGGTGCTGGATTTCGACTGTCCTGCCGGCCGGTTTCAGGTTAAAATCCAGATAATCACTTGCCGGGTCGGAGAGTGAAAGTCTGCCCTCCTCCTGCAGCTGCAGCAGGGCTAGGCAGGTAAAAGACTTGGTAATGCTGCCAATCCCATAGAGAGTAGCCGGAGTGGCAGGCTGACCAACTTCCAGATTCCGGCGGCCAAAACCCCGCTGATAAATTACTTTACCGTTCTGCATAATTCCCAGACTCAAGGCCGGCAAACGGGAACTTTTCATTTTGTCCAGAATAAAACTTTCGATCCTCTTGATTTTTTCCTCCACAAAATAACCTCCTCGATGGCTTTGAAATAATCATTGAGAGTTTTCTGTTTCCTGTGTTAACTCCTGCATTTTTAAGCTCTTAACCCATGCGGTCATAAAAGAAGGAAAACAAAAACATGATAACAAATACAACAATAAAGAATAGCGAAAACCAGAAAATCAGCAAAGGTCGATAATTTTGAGTAAAAGACAGGATATTAGACCAGATCTGGGTCTGGCCGGAAAAAAGAAGAGCAATCCCGGCTGCCACCACTACAAAGGATAGAAAAAAAATGATCAGGGCCACAATAATAAACCGAAGATACTCCTTCATGGTTACACCCCCTGCTGAAAAAAATTGACGGATAAATTCGCCTGGAGTGTCAGCTGCTTTTAGCAATAGCTTAATTTCAGGGGCATTTATTTACCGGGAAAAATATAACTGTGCCTAATTTTACTGCATTTTTATTAACAATATTATTATATATTAACCTTCAAGGAAAAAGCGGGGAATCCTGCTTTTAAAATGAACTAATAATTTAATAAGATAAAATTTTCTGATTATATTTAATCATTTGCAAAAATTAAAGCCCGGCCCCCTTCGGGCCGGACTGCTTGATTATCAAAATTAAGTGGAGCTGGTGATCCGACTCGAACGGACAACCTGCTGATTACGATTCAGCTGCTCTACCAATTGGGCTAACGCCCGATTTCATTTGAGCTATACCGGTGTGTATAGTCGTTGATATAAGGGGGAATAAGAACCAAAAGAAATTTATTCCATTTTTTTAAAACGGCTGATTTTTTAGTTTATAAAGCGACTGATTCGTTCCACGGAAGATTAGTTTTTCAGTCCACTCACCACTGTTTATAAAGAGTCACTTTATTTATATTATATCAAAGAAATCAATATACACAATTCATTTTACTAAATTATATAAATTGCTATCAGACTCTACCATCTCCTCAACTAATAGTTTTTTCAGCTCAGATACTGTATACTTAAAATGCTCTGTTTGTGCATGTTCCTTTAAAGCCTGCTCACTTTCCCATTCCTCAATAAGTGTTAATAGATTTAGATTATCTTGTCTATATCCTTATATTATTCATAAGAAATATTGCCTTCTTCCTGTCTGTGTTTTTCTATTAATTCATCAGTGATTATTTGCGTTTTGCAACCCAGATTATCCATCTCCCATCTATCTATATTTTAACATTTTTATTGTACTCCAGCAAAAAGAATGACAAGCGAGGTTTCAAAAATACAACCAATTAAACATTAAAAAATAGTGGAATAGTACTCTGACTATTACACTATTATGTTTCTTTTTAGAGTTATGAGCAAAATGCAGGCTGCAAAATATTTAGGCCATAATAGTTTGGAGATGGTCAAAGAATATGTCAATATGTTCGGGGAGGATCTAAAGGAGAACTTTGAAAAGTTCAACCCCATTAATCAGTTTATGAACGATAGTAAGGGTCCTATACAGATTATTTGAGGAATTAACGATAGTTATATTGTTATGGTTTCTTATCTATAACGAATGGCTAAGTTTATTATTACAGTATTTGTTATAACGATGGTTTGTCTGTTATTACAAATAGCAAAGGGTGAAAGGGGTTCTGAGCCAATCTGTAAAATCGACAAAATATTTTCTTTCTAAAAGAATGTAAAATACCCCCTGGCGAAGAGGAAGTTTCTAATGTCCTCCCAGGGGGCAAGAATAGTGCAGATATTGTAACCTCAAATTATATTGTCTCATTATCTTTCCTAATATAAACCAGTATAATTTCCTGCAACAATTCAACCGTCAAATTACTTTAACAGGCAAATTTAAAT
>PWHA01000083.1 GCA_003554685.1 Halanaerobiaceae bacterium | reverse complement strand
TCACCTTTCTTGATATAATTTCTTTAGAGATAGAGGACTTTATCTCGGCGCCCGGTATCGGCTTGAGGAATTTCTTTTCAAGGGAGAAAACCTCAGCCGGTACCTTTTTTGTTGTTCCGTGTACTTTGGCATTGGCTGTTCTGGCAAGCCAGTTTATACATTCCTGATTAAATGCTGGCAGATCAAGAAACTCCCTGTGACTGGCGAAGTTATCCTTGACATATTTTACTACTGATTCAATTTTGCCTTTGGTCTCAGGATCAAATCCCCGACAGATATAGGTGTTGAAACCTTGCTGCTGGCGGTAGTTTTCAAACTGAGTGGTGAAAATGATATCGCCGAAATTCTCATCAGTCACCAGGGTTCTATCCTGGTCATAGACAATTTCCTCAGGGCAGCCTCCCAGGAAATCAAAGGCATTGTTGTGAAACCTTAAGAGAGTAAAGGCAGTGGGGTTTTCTAAAAACCACTCCACGTATTTATATCTGCTGCAGGATAGCACCATAGCGATAAAAGAGAGCTTAACAGGATTGCCGTGGATGTCATTTTGGGTGGTAAAACCAACATCGACCTGAGCCTGATAGCCTAAAGGCAGATCCTGAACAGCCTGATATTGACGCTTGTTAATGCTCTTAGGAACATTATGTTCCTGCCTTAAGAGCTTAACCTCTCTGTTCACCGTGGAGTACTTGAAGTTTTTAGCCTGTTCAGGATATCTCTCTTTCAAAAGGTCAAGAATCTGACTGGATTTATACTCATTATGCTTAAAAAGCAGATGAAGCATGTATTTCTGATAACCGTCCAGCTTCCTCTTCCGCCGTTTAGAGCCGTTATGTAGCTTCTCATAGCTTTCCAAAGACATATCCCAGTACCGGCGGATAGTGCCACGAGAAATACCCAGCTCTCTCGATGTTTGTGACTTGTTCAAGCCGTCTTCTTTACACTGCTGTATCTTACTGTACATGATTATTCCTTTCATAGTAAGCCTCCAGTCCTGATAGATTTTAATAAATATACACTTATTCTATCAGAACCGGTATAGAAAATGGAAATGAAGTGGTCAAAACTGTTGGAAATAAACTGGTCATTTTAGTTTAACATCTACACCTGCTAGCTCCTGCTGAATATCCTTATCTAGTTTTTTTCTTTACTCTGAAAAAATTTTCTTTAAACCCCTACGAGGATTATGAAGAAAATCAACAAACTTAATGATACTGCCATTCACTTTAAGACCCTCTCTTTCAACCGAAATTGTAACATCTCCATCGGCAAAGCCTGTGATATTAGTTAATTTGCTAAGTCTGCGGGCTCTGGTTTTAAATTTAATTTCAGTCTTCTCTTTCGATACAATATCTTTTTGGGATCCTGATTTAGCCTTATGGCCGGAACTGGATCCAGTCTGTCCTGTTTCATCCAAAACCACCTTGATTTCTCGTTTCAGGCGCTTAAGTTCCAGCCAGAGGCGCCATTCCCGGAGAGATTTGATGCTGAGTTCGGGCAGGGTGCTGGCTTTCTGCAGCAGCATGAAATTGGTGTAAATGTGAGAGCCCTGGACTCCATAACCTTCCGGTTTTATATTATTAGGGAGCTGCTGCCAATCTGAGAGGGAGAAAACAAAGTAGTTCTCCTTTGTTTTACCTGACAATGATTGCTTGTTATCTACATAATCATTATTTTTACTGTCATTACTACTACTGTTTTGCCGGTTCTTTTGTCGGTTCTTATTGAGTGTCTGAGATTCGGGAAATGGTATTTCACTTCTTTTTTTCACCTGAATCTGCTCAATGGCGGCATAGTATTTGATGCCGGCTGTTTCTTCACCAAAGCGGCGCTGGCTCTGATAGATGGCCAGGTAGTCTAGTTTCTGGTTGAGGATGCTTTCGCTGAAGGGCAGGTAATAGAGATTGTTAGCCAGGCAAAAGTCCAGCTGCTGACAACTGCCAAGGGAACCAACCAGGACATCCTGCTTAAAATCGAGAGCCTGCTGATAACTCTGGCTGCCTTCCGGCAAGATATGGCGTTCATAACTGGTCAGGGCTGACTCTTCAATAATTTCCTCGAGCATCTCCTCTACCAGTTCGGTATGATTGGGCAGAAAGGGCAGAGCACCGACATTGACCTGTTTGATGCTGCGATAAAAGCGGTGCTGGCGAAATCTCTCTTCATTATCATAGGGAAAAAGAACGAAAGCCCCTACTACCCGCCGTTTGAAGTTATCTCGCCAATTATTAAGCCAGGAATCACCTAATGAATCGCCAGGTGAATCAGCTGCTGAATCGCCTAGTGAATCACCCGGTGAATCAGCTGGTGGATCCCCTGGTGAATTTTCTGATAAGCTTGCCTTACCTGCTGAATTATTTGCTAAACTGTTTGCTAAATCGTTTGCCGAACTGTTTGATAAATTATTTGCCAAATTGTTTGCCAATTCTCCAGTCGGAGCATCCGGCGCACGATGAATAATAGCATCGCGATAGCGGTGCATGGTATTGATGGTTTCTTCCTCGGGACCGGGAGGTCGATTAGCATCGCCGGGATCGAGGCGGTACTTAGCATCAAAGACAAAATTATACTCGATATCAGAAAAAATATCAGTCTTGTTGAGGGCCAGCACATTGTCAGGCTGCTGGGAAGTGGTGAGGCCGGTTTTATCTCCGGCGGGAAATTTCTTGTTGTAAATCAAAGAAAACTGCTCGCCAGTTGTCGGGTGCTGATAACGAACCCTGGCCTGACGGCCGGTATTCAAGGTAACGTAAATGCCTGAATAGTCGAAGTCGATCAGGTTGCTTTTGATCAGCTTGTATTTCTCCTGGAGAATGCTGTTGAGTTCCAGATAGCACCAGTATTCATAGAGCTGCCAGAGCTGCTTCATGGAGAGGCGGAAAAGCTCTCCGTTGAGGGCTAAACCTTTAATTAACATGAGATAATAGCGATAGATCTCCCGGTAACCGGGAGCTAACTGCAGAACTAGAGATAGAGAATCAAACTGGTGAAGCTGACCGACCTCAGTGAGAAAAGTCTGCTGGAGAAAACGATCCAGTTCAGCTATCATTTCATCAGCCCGGGAAATTACCCGGGGATCGAGGTTATCTTCTCCCAGTCGGCTGCGATAACGGCGCTTGAAAGTAGTAATTCTGGTGATCAATTCTTCCATAATCCAGCGGAGAAAGCGGTTCTCAAAAGTATCAATTTTGATCTTGCGAGCGATGTTGAGCATCCTGACCGGCAGTTCCAGATCTTGATCGTAGACTTCGGGGTTTTTACGAAGCCACTTGAGACTTTCCCGATCGACCTGTTTCACCCGGGCGGCAGGCAGCACCTGGCGCTTTTTCTGCAGCTCATGGTGAGGTGACTGCTCAATCCGGGTAAAAGCCTGACGAAAATCCTGAAAAATCTGCTGAATGATGCTGAAAAATTCAGCATCGCTGATCTGATCAGCTTCTTTAATCTGCATATCTTGAAAGGTACGGCGGAGGAAATCGTAGGCCAGGTTGTAAACTTTGCGGTTGACATCTTCAAGCAGGGACTGATAATCACTGCGGTAATCAATCTTGGTGGGAAAGACTTCAATTCTCAAAATCAGAAGGGTCTGACCGGAAACAGTAGTTGTGAGGTTGTCAGTATATGGTTTAACCTGCCTGGCAGCATTTCCGGGTGCAGTTTTGATAACAAGTTCGGAGTAGCCGACATCACTGCGAAAATTGAGGCTGCCCCAGAGAGCGTTTTCCTGACCGGGCAGAGGAGTAACAGCCTGGCGGAGATTTTTATTTTCATGAAAAAACTGAGGCTGGACCCCATTCCGGCCTTCAATTAAAATTTGATATTCCTGTTCCTCATAAAAGAGAGGAAAAACTTTTTCTCCAGGAGTCTGAAGATAATCTCTTCCCGGATCCTGGGGATCATAATAGGTGAAACTCTCAATTTGACAATTGACAGGTTCAACCTGGAGAAGAGACTGATAGATCTCAGCCAGTTCCCCTCCCCGGAGATAATTAACCCGGGGATGATTGGGTTCGCCTTTAATATAAAGTTGAAACTTATCGGTTTTAATAGTGATAAGATCCTGAGAGTTATTAGGAGTATCTGCTTTTTCGCTGCTCATCTTTTAGCCTCCTGAGATAACTCAATTTTAAATCAAGAGAAAAAATTATTTAAATGCTAGAGCCAGTAGGAGGTGAAGCGGTTCTCTTCCATTTTCTTGAGCATATAGGCAATCTTTTCAGCCGAGCGAGGATAAAGCAAAACGCCTCCAGCAGTTTGAGGTTCTTCGCTCCGAGCATAATTTAGGGCATCTTCACCTACATTGATATCCTCGGCAAAGCTGTAATCCGGAGCTGCCAGCTGAAATAGATCCTTAAGAACCTGCTTGATGGCAGCTGAGCTACCCTGAATGCGAGGCAGAATCTTCTGCATCAGCTGGAAATCAAAGGCATCTTCCCAGACAAGCAGGGAATGGCGCTGATTATAGAGGAGATAAAAAATAACTTCGTCCCGGACCCGGTAGCCAACATGGAGACTGGACTGGTTTAAGATCTGGTTGACCTTTTCCAGTTCAGCGATAACCCGGTCGATCTCTTCCTTATGCTCCCGAGAGCAGTCATTTAGCGAAAGATATTCGGGTAAGAGAAAATCCAGCTTAACCTCAGTCAGGGGTTTGGGGGTGGGGCTATCCTGGCTAAGCTGATACTGGCTCAACTTCACCCGGGAGAATTCGATAGTATTGGCACGGTCCAGCACTTTTTTGCTAAAGGGATGGGTGGTTTCATCCATATTGACTGTGCCAACAATAAAAAGATTGGCTGGAATGCGGAGTCCGGCATATTCTTCTACATCTTTATCACTAGCAAAATCATCCTCGGTAAAAAGGCAGGTGGTGCGAGGGCGATCATTCTGCCAGCTTCTGGTTTCCATCTTGCTTAAAAATTCACTAAAATAGTATTCAACCCGAGCTAGATTCATCTCATCGAGACAGACCAGATGAATATCTTCAGGGTTCTCTTTAGCATGTTTGATGATCTTTATCATGGGTCCAGGGAGGAATTCATCCTTAATATTCTGATAACCCAAGAGATCAGAACTATCATTCCAATCAGGACGGACCGAGATAAGCTGAAAACGTTTATTATCAGGGGTGCAATTTAAGGCTTCGGCAAAGAGTTTAACCAGCCGGGTCTTGCCAGTGCCCGAGATGCCAGCTAAGAGCACAAAGGGCTTGGTTTTAAGAGATAAATAGAAGTTTTCGATCATACCATCGGGATAGTAAAAACCCCGGGATTGGATGAAAGATTTGAGATGATTGATCATTGCCGAGGTATTCATATTTCGAGCAGAAATATATTTGTTGCCGTTCTCTCTGACAAGCTCTGGATCCTGGTGCTTCCCAAAAGGTGAAAGCTTAAGCTCATAGCTATCCGGTTGGGAGGTCGAATAGATTTCAATATATTCAGCCCCATAAACTCCCTCATAATCTTCAGCGGATTCCTCGATCGTTTCATCAGGCTCTTGATCTGCTGCAACTTTACTATAAGTGTCAGGAAAAGATTTTTGTAGCAGCTGGCGAAGTTCATGATTGCTATCATAGCGAATTTGAAGTGTTAGACTACTGGTATCGCGATCAACATTTCTTAAAGAAGCCTGATACTGCTTGCCCTGAATGAAAAGATTAATCAGAGTGGATTCTCCTCGATCCAATTCTATTCTGGACAGAAAATGCTGATGGTGCTTCTGAGGAATGGTAAAACCATATTTAAAAATGGATTTGTCAACCTGTTTGCGGAAAATTAGTTCCCGATCAGTTTGCTGGTGGGACTGGTAAATCTGCTGCTTGAAGTCTTGATATTTATCCAGTAAAAGATATAAATCTGACTTTAACTTCTCTTCAGAATAGCTATCGGTTAAAAGATCCTGAGCACGATATAAAATATAGCCAATAGTGGAATCCTCATACTTCTGACCGGTACCACTGGTGGCAAGTTCAACGTCATCGGTGGTTGTCAATTGAGATAGGTCCAACTGATTGCGAGCTTCGTTTTTCACCTCTTCCCGTTCCTGAGCAGAGGTGTTGGTAACTCCCTGATTTAAGGTGAGATAAAGTCTTTCCATATCTTCAGAAAAAAGATAAACTACATAAACTCCTTCCTGAGTAGTGGTGGTTATCTCTTTATCCAGCACAGCCAGCCAGGGAACTTTAGCCCAATGACCCATACCAATGGAACCTTTAATCTGGTAATTATCTTGGGCAAAATCGGGATTATCTCTGAGATACTCGCCAAGCAGAGAAGGTAACTCTTGACGGAAAATATCACCTAGCTCATGGCCGGTAAAGTCTTCTTGCTGGCGAGCAGTTTGATATTCCTGAATAATCTTTTTAAAATAATCAAGCAGATTCGGCATGTTTTGGGCCTCCATAATCACTTATTGAGGATAATAATAAGCTTTTACATAAACAATTATAATTTTCACCTTGTAAGAACAATTATAAAGCTCTATATTACTCATACAAAAATATGGTCCTATCTGCATGCTTGAAAAAAGAGAAAACATTTGAAGTCAGTATATCTTCCATTCTTCTCATTGATAAAGAAAATTTGCCCTTTAACACAGCCTCATACAATTTAACCAGCTCCAGATTCACAGATATTTAATAAAGGACTCTTAAGTAAAATTTTATAATCACAAAATATAGTGAAACTATATCATTTAAATCTCCGCTGGAAATACCTGGTCTTCCTAAATTTTACTATATCAAGATAATGTTCCGTCAGCAGAGGGGTAAAATACGGAAACAAATCTGAATTAAGCCGGAATTCCTGATTAACTTCATCATGGATAAAATACTTTCTTTTGCTTAAAAAGTGAACCGGATTTTTAACTGCCTCTTTCTTAAATTTTTCCAGATCCCAATCCTGCCAGTTGCGGTGCTTCTTGTCACTTAAATCTTTCTGATGCAGTTTATGCTTGCGATAGAAGTTCATGAAGCTGCGTCCGACTTTTTCCAGGGAAACACTCTGCTGCAGGAGGCCATCCTCAACCAGAGCCAGCAAAACCGGCATCTTATAGGACTTGGACATACTGGTTTTTTCCAGCTCTAGAAGAAAATCCTCGACAATTGTATCCAG
>PWHA01000043.1 GCA_003554685.1 Halanaerobiaceae bacterium | reverse complement strand
GCTCCTGAAGGGCCAGAGAAAGCAGAGCAATAGAAACCTGCTCTCCGGTATTGAGCAGCATGTCAAGCTCCCGGGGATCGGGGTCACTGCTTACAGCCCGGGCCAGTTCCAGCAGCTCGTCGGTGGTATTCCCCATAGCTGAAACAATCACCACAATGCCCAGATTGTCCCGCTTCCGCTCGCTGATCTGCCCGGCTACCTGCTTGATTTTATCAACTGTCGAAAGAGAGCTTCCTCCAAACTTTTGAATCACAATCTCCATACCTAATTCCTCCATCCAGAGTTCAACAAAAAACCAGTTATAAGGTAAGTTATAAGGTTAAAATTCTCTGCACAGCCTGAGAAAACAATATATAACTATCTCCACCGGTTACTTAAGTATTACCAGTTGACCGATTTTATTTTTATAATTTAGCCACTTTATATTTGTCCAATGATGCTGTTAGTAAAAATTTTTTAAACCAGGTAATTGCCTAACATTCCTGCTATCACCAGTTCATTATTTTTTCAGTCTATATATTCTTTAATACTTTATCACATTCGAGTGAAAAAATAAAGTCGATTCTGGCCAGGCCTTGTTTGCTTTTTGGTTTCTTTACAATCTGTTTCTTTGCAAGGTTTATTTATTTTATGTCAGGGTTAATTTTTGCTGCCAGGACGGGAAATTTCCAGTCCCTGATGGCACTGAGGGCAATCTTCCGGTTCAACTGCTCCGATCTCAAGCTCCAGCAAAGGATGGAAGGGAAAGGGGAAATCCCCCTCGCCACCGCTGCGGTCGACTATTGCGCTGATGCCGGCAATATCCACCTCATAATTCTGGAGGAGATCCAGAACCTCCTGGACCGATCCCCCGGTGGTTACAACATCCTCAACCACCAGGATTCTCTCCCCCGGCTGAATGACAAAACCCCGGCGGAGCTGCATCTTACCCTGTTTTCTTTCGCTAAAGAGGCTTCTCACTCCCAGGGCAGCAGCAGTAACATAGGAAAACACCACCCCACCCAGGGCCGGTCCAATTACAGCAGTTATATCTGAGTTCTGCCAGTCAGCTGCCGCAGTCCGGCCAAGCCTTTCTGCCCGGGCTGGATACTGCAAAACCCGGGCACACTGAATGTACCTATCAGCATGCAGGCCCGAAGTAAGCCGAAAATGCCCTTCAAGCAGAGCACCACTATCAATAAGCATATCTTTTATTTCCTGCTCAGTCAAATTTATAACCTCCCGCTTTTATCATTTTACTATTTTTTTCATATTAAAGTGCTTAAATCTGCCTGAAAATTTAATTATGCTTTTTGATTCATTTTTATTTTTATTTGAAAGTCTCATAAATTTTAACCGAAGGTAGGGCTGATGGCTGTTGAATATCCTGATATATTCTGATTATTTATTTCTGGAGCATATTTCTGGAGCAGTAACAGGAGAATTAACCGGATTATACTGGCTGCAGCAAAAAGAGTATAGGAACTTCAGTCAGCGGCTGGTTTCTGCTTCGGTTAGGGCCTGGCCGATTATCTCCTGCAGGTTACCGCAGTTATGCTTTTTCAGATAATCAACAATTCCTGTCTTAATTTTTAGGGGAGCCAGAGGATCAAGCAGAGTGGCTGTTCCCACCGAAACTGCTCGAGCCCCGGCCAGCAGAAACTTGATAGCGTCCCGTCCGGTCATGATACCGCCTCCGCCCAGGATCGGGAGAATATCGGCCTGTGCCAGCTGATAAACCAGCTTTAAAGCTATGGGCTGCAGGGCCGGACCGGAAAGTCCGCCAAAGGTATTGCCCAGCACCGGAGCCCGGGATTCAATATCTATTTCCATTCCCGGCATAGTATTGCAAACTGTCAGGGCTTCTGCCCCGCTCTCCCGGGCTGCTTGAGCTACTGCCAGAATATCACCAGCAGCAGGTGTTAACTTGACCAGGATAAATCCTGAGTAATAACTCCTGACAGCCTCTGCAACCCTGGCCACCATCTCCGGATCTGTTCCAAAGGCCAGTCCTCCAGCTCCGATATTGGGACAGGAAACATTGACTTCCAGCCCAGCAATTTCCTGTCTGCCGGCCAGACCCTCTGCCAGCCGGGAAAAATCAGAAATGCTGTGACCTGAAATATTAGCCAGCACCGGGGGCTTAACTCCTGCCAGCCAGGGCAGTTCCTCCCTGATAAAACCTTCCAGTCCGGGATTTTCCAGTCCAATGGAGTTTAAAAGTCCGGCTGGAGTTTCAGCAATCCGGGGAGAAGAGTTGCCGCTGCGAGGCTCAACAGTAATTCCCTTAACTATTAAAGCACCCAGCTCGCTTAACTCATATCTTTCTGCCAGTTCCCTGCCAAAACCGCAGGTTCCTGAAGCCGTGAGCACCGGGTTTTTCAGCTGGAGATCACCCAGAGCGGTGGTTATATCAATATTGTTCTTTAGCCGGGGATTATCAGCCATCAGCCTTTGTGAATTATCAGCAGCCATTAAAAATCACCTCCCGGGCAGGAAAAACCGGTCCTTCATAACAGACCCGCTGGTTGCCGCTTGCAGTCTGACAGACGCAGGAAAGACAGACTCCGCTGCCGCAGGCCATTCTTTTCTCCAGAGAAAACTCTCCCGGAAGGTTATTGGCTGTCATATATTTTTGCAGGGAGTGGAGCAGCGGTACAGGACCGCAGGCAAAAATGTAATCCGGCTGTTTTGATTTATTGCCTTCACAAGATGTTTCAGCAAAATCCTCTCTTAGAATATCAAAAACAGTTCCAGCCCTGCCCAGACTGCCATCATCAGTAGCAAGATTGAGTTTGACGTCCAGTTTGGCAATGTCTGCTGACATAGGCTGAAGCAGGGCAGCCGAGGAGGCCCCCAGGTATACCTGAAGATTATTAATATCTGCCAGCTTTTGGGCCAGAAAATAAAGCGGAGCTATTCCCAATCCCCCACCCACCAGTATTATATTGCTGCCGCTGAAGTCCAGAGAAAAGCCGCTGCCCAGCGGTCCCAGGCAATCAATCTGATCTTCCGCTTGAAACTGACTTAAAAGCCGGGTTCCCCGACCCCGGATCTGATAGACAAATTCCAGCTGATCGGTTTCGTAAGCGGTTTCATGAGAGGTTTCATGAGAGGTTTCATGAGAGGTTTCAACCTTCAGCTCAGAATTATAACCACCGGCATTATAAATGCTCAGGGGGCGGCGCAGCAGCGGGTCCCAGCTTTCCGGCTGACGCACCCGGAGATGGCAGAACCGTCCAGGGGCAGCCCCCCGGTCAGCTGGTTCTTGTGGTATTCGGGCTGATATTGTAAGCTTATATAAATCCGGGCCGATCTCAGTCTGTGAGATAACCTCAGCCATGAGCTATAACCTCCTGCCTCTCTGACGGGCTGTTTCCAGAGCCTGATTAATACTATCTCTCATATCCCGGGCAGCCTCTCCAGCAGCCAGGGCAAAATCCTGCTCCGAATATTCAGTCCGGTAGGGTTCCCGCTGATAGGCGAAAATAATCGAGCGAGCTGCATTAACCAGCCCTCCCAGCCCTTTGTCATCAAAGCCAGCCGCCGCCTCCTCAGCTCCGGCACCCTGAGCTCCAAAACCGGGAATTAAAAAGAAGGTATGGGGTAGTTCCTGGCGGAGTTCTTTAAGTTCAGCCAGATGGGTAGCACCAACCACCGCTCCCAAGTTAGAATAGCCAGCTTCTCCCCTCAGATTTTCACCCCAGCTTTCCACCAGCTTTCCTATTTTTAAATAGAAAGGGCTGCCATTTTTTAGCCTGATATTCTGAATCTCTCCTGCTCCGGGATTGGAAGTTCTTACCAGGGCAAAGGCTCCCCTGCTGCTATCTGCCAGAAAGGGTTCAATCCCTTCTCTACCCAGATATGGGTTGATAGTCAGGGCATCTGCTCTCCTGATTCCAGAAAGGGAATCGGGATTGAGATAGGCACTGGCATAACAACGAGCTGAGCTGCCGATATCATTGCGCTTGCCATCCAGCAAAATCAGCAGACCGCTCTGGCGGGCTGCTGCAATGGTGTCTATCAAAGCCTCCAGGCCTGCCGGCCCCAGCTGTTCGTAAAAGGCCAGTTGGGGTTTAACCACAACAGCTGACTCCGCCACCATGGTAATTATCTGGCGGTTAAAATCTTTAATTACCTCAGCCAGCCGGGAAGCCTTTTTCTGTCCCGTCGCTGCCGATTCCACCTGATACTTAGCTTTAAGGTGACCGGGCAGTCGATCCAGATGGGGATCAAGTCCAACACAGACAGCACTCTGCTTCTCTTTAATCTGCTCGATTAGTCTATCAATAAAGAATTTCAGCCTGATCACCCCGATCATCATATATTATTCTACCATCCTTGATGGTTATAAGAACTTTACCGGTTAGTTCCCAACCGTTATAGGGAGAGTGGCGGCCAAGAGACTTAAATTTATCGGTATCAACCTGCCAGTTCTTGTCAGGATCAAAAACAGTCAGATCAGCCCTGGCTCCGGTCCGCAGACCCTGGGCTTCCAGTCCCAGAATTTTAGCGGGATTGTAATACATCAGCCGCACCAGCCTTTTCCAGTCCAATTTATCGGTTAAAATCAATTCCTGATGCAGGACTGCCAGGGCTGTCTCCAGTCCGGAGATACCAAAGGCAGCTGAATCGAAGGTACCCATTTTTTCTTCAACGGTATGGGGGGCGTGATCAGTGGCTATCACATCGATCTCATCCTGGCTCAAGGCTTGCTGCAGTGCCTTGAGATCCTGCTGACCTCGCAGGGGAGGATTGACCTTGGTTGCAGTATCATAGCCCAGTACTTCCCTATCAGTCAGAGTCAGATGATGGGGTGTCACCTCGGCGGTAACTTTAATTCCCTTAGCCCGGGCCTGCAGCACCATTTCCAGACCCCGGAAAGTACTGAGGTGGGCAATGTGGAGGCGGGCTCCGGTCAGCTCGGCCAGGGCAATATCCCGGGCTATCATTATCTCTTCGGCAGCTGCCGGAATTGGTTTGAGGCCCAGAATAGAAGAGTAATATCCCTCATGCATGACACCTTCGGCAGCCAGTTTGAGATCTTCGCAGTGGCTGATAATGGGCAGTTCAAAGTCCGAGGCATATTCCATGGCCCGGCGCATGACCTCACTGTTCATAACCGGCTGGCCATCATCGGTCAGTCCCCTGACTCCAGCCTGAGAAAGAAAACCGATTTCAGCCAGTTCGCTGCCGGCGCTCCCTTTGGTAATACTGCCCAGGGGGGTAATATCAATCGGCACCTCAGCAGCCCGGGCTTTGATCAGTTCGATGGTGGCAGGATTATCAGCCACCGGACGGGTATTGGGCATCACTGCCACGGTGGTAAAACCTCCGGCTGCTGCCGCTTCGCTGCCGGTGCGAATGGTTTCCCTTTCCTCATAACCAGGCTCACGAAAGTGGGCATGCATGTCAATCAGGCCCGGCAGCAGATAAGCTCCCTTAAGATCAAGAGTTTCTATTCCAGCTGATCCAGCTGAACTATCCCCCTGGTTGTCAGTTGTTTTCATCTGAGAAATTCTGCCGTCCTCCAGCAGTAGATCAGCCCGTTCCGGAATTTCCATCTCAGGATCTACCGGCCGGCAGTTTTTAAGCAAGATTCTCATACTGAACCTCCTTTCCAGCCAGCAGGTAAAGCAGTGCCATCCTGATGGCCACACCATTGGTTACCTGTTCAGTAATTACCGCCCGCTTGCCATCAGCCACACTGGATTCGATTTCCACTCCCCGGTTCATAGGACCAGGATGCATTACAAGAGCTTCATCTTTCAGACGGGACTGTCTGGCTTCGTTTATCCCGAAAAGAAAGCGGTATTCCCTGAGAGAGGGGAACAGACCGCTTTCCTGGCGCTCCAGCTGGATCCGCAAAATATTAACCGCATCGACATCATCAAGGGCTTCATCTATTTTGGTATAAGTTTTAACCCCGGTCTCCTCAAGCTGCCGGGGCAGCAGGGTGCTGGGTCCGCAGACCCGGACCTCGGCTCCCAGATTGAGCAGACCCCAGATATTGGAACGGGCTACCCGGGAATGGGCAATGTCACCAACTATCAGTATTTTTTTGTCCTGAAGTTCACCCAGTTTTTCCCAGATAGTGTAAATATCCAGCAAGCCCTGGGTGGGATGGGCATGAGCCCCATCTCCGGCATTAAGTACGGCCGCTTTGAGATTTTTGGCCAGATAGCGGGCCGCCCCGGGATGGCTGTGGCGGACGACCACAATATCGGCACCCATCACCTCCATGGTGCGGGCTGTATCCAGCAGAGTCTCACCTTTAACCACACTGCTGGAGGATTTGGAAATGCTCATCACATCAGCGCTGAGCCTTTTGGCCGCCAGATCAAAGGAAGATTTGGTCCTGGTGCTGGGTTCAAAGAAAAGATTAACAACGGTCTTACCTCTGAGAGTGGGAACTTTCTTAATCGAACGGGTGAAAATGTCCTTCATAGAACGGGCCGTCTGTAAAATCTCCATTATGTCTTCGCCGGGTACATCATAGAGCCCGAGAAAATCCTTGCGCTGCTTCAGCATGCAGCCACCTCCATTAGAATTTTTAATAAATATTTGACTCATAAAACTTATAAATTTATGCCGGGCTTTCTGCGAGAAAATTTTTGCCAGAGACTTACTAATAAAGAGTTATCCATCTTATTGGCCTGTCATTTATCTGATACAAAAGAGAGGTGTGAGCAAAGCATAAAAGCATAATTGATTCTTAAGTTTTTATGCAAAATGCAAAATAAAAAGCCCTCCCGCCAGCAAGGCAGGAAGGCATAATATACTCTCATCTCCGGAGTAATTTTTCTAGAATAATTCTCCTATAAAAAACTCCGGTAAAATAAGCATATATTCCTTTTCTGGCCTCACTGGACCAGTTTAAAAGGTAAAATATTTTTTTAAATAATTTTGAGCTAATTAACTATATCAAATTAGCCCGAAAAAGTCAACTGAAATTTACCGAACCATTGTACCCCAGAGCCCTGGACATTTTGCCGGAATACTCCTTAACCATGCTGCTAAATTCATCAATTTTTGCTCTGGTAATTCTAAGGGCAGGCCCGGAAATGCTGAAAGCAGCAGTAATATTACCTGTATGATCGAAAATAGGCCCGGCAATACAGCGAATACCCTCTTCATT
>PWHA01000081.1 GCA_003554685.1 Halanaerobiaceae bacterium | reverse complement strand
TCTCTTCCATTTTTTCGAGGCGCAATTTATAATATCGGCCTAAAACCTCGTGGTAGAGATAATTTAACTCCAGCAATAATTTAAGTGATTCCTGATAATTTTCGCCCAGTTCAAATTCAGCATCCAGCAGGTCAAGGTATTCCAGAGGATCTTCAATAATATTCTTGCCCTTGAGTATGGTAAGTTCCATCTCCTCCCGGGTTGACTCGATGCTCTTCAGACGGGCCAGCTTTCTAATAATTTTCAGCAGCAGATATATGACATTCTGCTCTTCACCGCTGATATCTCCATATACCTCAGGATCGAGATCAGCAAAATCCCTGCTGGAAAATTTAACTTCAAAGCTGTCCTCCACTCTCACCGAGCAGTCCTCCAGATCAACCCGGAATTTCATATTTTTTATGTCAAGATCCGAAATATCTATCACCAGGCATTCCTCCTTAATTTTCTCACTGGAATTATATTTTTAGTTCAATATCACCGGGAAAATAAATTTAAACTCAGGCCGACTAACAGCAAATTAACAGGAGAAAAGCTGAAAACCAGCTTTCCTGCTTGCTTCTTGCTATGTTTCATTTTCTGTAAATTTGAATGGCTATGAAGTATTTTCTATCTTGCTGCTCAAAATCCTGCCAGAATCGGTAAATAATTAAAAATTTTGCTGGTAACAGTTGTAACTGAATTAAGTCATTTTTGTTATTGAATGTAATAAATGGATACTCTGTGATATAATAATTTTAGATACAGCAAAATCCAGATATGAGATAAGTCTAAAATGAGAACCTTAAAAATTTATCCAGGAGGGTTATTATGGAGTATAAACTGATTGAAGGCGAAACATTTCCTGAAGTCTGGGAAAAGGCTCTGAAAATCTGCTGGAAAACGGGAGTGGAAGTTAGAACTGATTATGAAAAGGAAACCGATCCCCCTTCTAAAGATCTTACCGCCATGCTGGTGGTAAAGATGCCCAAAAAGGAACCAAAATATCACCGCGCTGGATTCCCTATGGGAATTGATGATCTGCTGGACTACGTCAATGGAATTAAAGAGGGTGTTATAAACAGCAGTAAAATTGATCCTGGAGAAGATAGCTATTCTAACCGCCTGATTAATTATCATGACAATTACGGAGATGAATTCAGGGATACAGATAGTTCCGTGAGTCCGGAGCAGGGAGTTAATCAGATCAAATATGTAATTAAAGAACTTGAGAGGGCAGGTTATTCTAAAAAAGCTCAGGCTATCCTCTGGAATCCAAAAATCGATTTAGGAAAAAATAAAGAATCCCCGGACCTGATCAGGCTGTGGTTTAGAATAGTGGAAGGCAGATTAAACATGAATGCTTACATGTGCAGCAATGATTTATTTAAGGCTAACTTCGCCAATATGCTGGCATTTTTTGGGATACAGGAAAATGTCGCCGAGGAGCTGGCCATCCCGGTTGGAAGTTACTGTCATGTAGTGGACAGCCTCCACATCAATGGTGCCTATTATCAGGAAGTCCAAACCACCCTGGAGAAGCTAGCTGAAAGAGGCTGGCAGGATAAAACCTGGACTTCGGAGGATATCAGCAAGTTTTAACAGGCTTTAAACCAGAATGAAACCTGATTTTAGTTAATGCAGTGACTTATAACCAGTCTTTCCGGGTAAACCGGCTGAAAAGATATTGAATCCAGAAAAGGAAATACAATCCTAAATCAAAAATAAAAAGGCCTGCTCCGGGCAGCAGTAATCAGCATTTAGCCGATTAAAGCACTAATATTATGGTGCTTTCCCTGCCCTGAACAGGCTTTAATTTTTATAAGAATTATTGAATCAAATATTTAAATTCAGCAAATCACCTTTAACCCTTAATTCCGCCCTGAGTCAGGCCGCTTATGATAAAGCGCTGGAACAGGAGGGCCAGGAGAACCGGCGGCAGAACACCCAGCACCAGTCCCGAAGCCAGGAGTCGGTACTCAATAGCATACTGACCTAAAAACATCGAGAGCACCACCGGCATGGTGCGGGCTGACATGCTGGAGGTAAAGAGCAGGGCATAGAGAAATTCACCCCAGGCGAAGAGAAAGGAAATCAGCATGACCGAAATTATTCCAGGTACAGCCATCGGCAGCAGCACCCGCCAGAATGCTCCAAAGCGAGTGCAGCCATCCACCCGGGCGGCATCCTCCATTTCGCTGTCTATCATATCAAAATAGTTGTCCATTATCAGGGTAACCCAGGCCATACAGAAGGAAGTGTTCATTATAATCAGCGGCAGGTAGGTATCGAGTATCCCCAGGGTTCTAAACATGGTAAAGAGCGGCACTGCCAGGGTGATCTGGGCTAAAAGCCTGCTGCCCAGGATAAAAATATAGGAGGCCTTCTTGCCGGGGAACTTAAGCCGGGATAAAGCATAGGCTGCCAGTACTCCGAAAATTAAAGCAAAGAAGGTGGAAAAACCCGCCACCACCACACTGTTAAACAGTGAGCGGCGGAACATCATGGCCGCCCGACGGCCCGGTCCGGCCTCGACCTCTATCAAACCCAGCACCGCGGCAAAACCTCGAAAGGAGACCTCCCGGGGAACCATGGAGGGTATCGGTCTGCCGGCGATATATCTTTGGGGGGTGACGCTCATAATCCCTATCCAGTAAAAGGGTAGTAAGACAGCTATAATAACAAGGATAATAACAATTCTATGCAAAACCTTTGGCCAGCCCCTTAACTCTAAACTTCCCATCAACTATTCACTCCTATCTCAAAAAAATAAAATTATAATAGCTGCTGCTAGCAAAATATCATTAAATTTAATTTAAAGCTATTTAAGTAAAACATTTTGATGGAACCTGTTGATAAGTTACAAAAACTCAATAAGCTCACAATTAATGCTCGCTTAAACCTGTTAAACCTGTTTTTTCGTGCCCAAGATCTTAATATAGATCAAAGTAACCAGACCGGTCAAGAGAAATAATATGAAAGCGACTGCTGAGCCTCTACCGTGTCTTAAAAAAGAAAAGGTTTCCTGGTAAGTATAGTAAGATAAAACCCGGGTGGCATCACCGGGGCCTCCTCCTGTCAGGATAAAGATCAGATCAAAGGCGTGAAAAACAAAGATTGTTCTCATGATCAAAGCCACCAGAATAACCGGTTTCATAATCGGCAGGGTCAGGCGGAAAAAGCGCTGCAGCCTGTTGGCGCCGTCCACCAGGGCCGCTTCATAGAAGGTTGTGGGAATAGCCTGCAGTCCGGCCAGAAAAATCATGACAAAAATAGCGGTAAACTTCCAGGAATCCACCAGTATTACCATCATAATAGCTGTTCCCCGGCTTAAAAACCAGTTAACTTCTCCCTCCACCAGGCCTAAAAGCCGGAGAGTGGCATTAAAATAGCCATCGGTTGAGGCCAAAAACCTGCTCCACATAACACCTACCAGAGCGGTAGGAATGGCCCAGGGAATTAAAATCAGGGATCTGACCAGGTTTCTGCCCTTAAACTCCACATTTAAAGCCAGAGCCACAATCATGGCCGCCACCAGCTGAAAAGCTATGGTGCCGAAGCCAAATAAAAAAGTAGCCACCAGGGCTGACTGCAGCCGGCCGGTTTCTATTATGGTGCGGTAGTTCTCCAGGCCGATATAACCCATATCCATGATACCTCTGATATCACGGGTTGAAAGGTAAAATACATATATGATGGGAATAACTGCTGTGGCTATAATCAAAACTATAGCTGGCGTCATCATGATTGAACCCAATTTTCCTTCGGTAATTTCTTTTCCTTTCAACAAAGTCCCTCCTCGCCAGGTTAATAGTAAAAGTTCTCCTGCTTCCCCCTCAATGGAAGAAGCAGGAGAACAGAACCTGCTTCAGTGCTGTCTCAGTGATTTAGTAAAGTATATTTACTCCAGTAGGGCTCTAATTTAATTACAGCATTTATTTCAGCCTTGCTCTAATTCAACTACAGCATTTATTTCAGCCTTACTCTAACTCAGCCTTGCTCTAATTTAGGTGCAGCACTTGTTGCAGAATAACTTCTTCAGGTGCGGCATTCATTACAGCTCAGTTCATTCAATTAGAGCCCCTAACTTACATTAGCCTCTACCTGACATTAAACTCTAACTGACAGTGATTGAGTCCATATGATTTCTGCCAGTCACCGGGCCAAGCCAATCACCAGGCTAAATCCTGTTTAGAGCCCTTCAGCCTCCAGCATCTCCTGAGCTGCCTCATAGGCTTCATCCAGGGCTTCCTCAATATCCTGCTCACCCAGGAGGGCTCGATGCATGGCAGGTGTGAAGATGTTATCTCTAAACTCGGAATACCAGGTCAGATAGACTCCCGGTCTGAAGCCGGCATTTTCCATCTGATCGCCATAGACTTCTCTCAGAGGGTAATCCTCCAGCGGGAACATATAGTCATATTCTTCGGTGTAGAACTTCTCAATGGTAGCCTCGGCTCCGCCCTGCTCTTCCATGACACCTAAAGCTCCTTCGTCCCGGTGCATGTAGTCAAGCAGCCTGAAGGCCCATTCCGGTGAGCGGGTTGTGGGGGAGATGGCATAGCCTCCACCACCCAGAACTGTATAACCCGGATCTTCTTCTTCAATCCCGGGGATAACCATGTAGCCCAGCTCATCTGCTATCTCTGACCTGTCAGGATCGGCTGCCTGGGGATAAACAAAGTTCCAGTTGATTTCAAAGAGCTGATCGCCGGCCAAAAAATAGTGGAAGTTATCCCAGTCACTCTGCTCTAAAGCTGCCCGGGGTACCAGACCTTCATCGAGAATCTCCTTCATCAGGGTCAAAGCTTCCACACCTGCTTCGCTGTTGAAGGTCCACTCGGTCCGGTCTTCATTCATCCAGGCTCCGCCTTGCATCTTTAACATGATATCAAACTGCACCATACCATCTTCGTGAGCTGACAGCCAGCCCGGGAAGAAGGCATAGGTGGCCAGACCTTCATCCACAGCTTCTCTTCCGGCCTCAAGCCATTCAGGGAAGGTTGCCGGGGGCTCATCATAGCCCAGCTCTTCCAGCATAGCCTTGTTGTAAAAGAAAGTAACGGTTGCTGCAGTACCGGGGAGAGCCCACTGTTTATCGTGGGAGGTCATGTTATCTACCGTGGCTTCAAAGAACTTCTCGTTGATCTCATCCAGCTCTTCCTGGGAAACAATATCTGTCAGCGGCACAGCCATGCCCAGCTGACCGAATTCGGGATGCCAGGAATTGCTCATCATGTAGAGATCAAAGGTGGAGCCGCCCGCTATACTCGTCGATGTCTGATTATACAGCTCACCATAGGGATACTCCATCCAAACCACATCAATACCATAGGTCTCCTCGAAAATTTCAACACCTTCACCGAACTGCTCAACATCAATGTCCAGCGCTATGATACTGAGTTCATCAGGCTTCTCCGGCATGTGTTCTGCTGCCTGAACCTGCACAAAAGAAAATCCCAGCACTAAAAGTACTGCCAGCAACATAATTGTTAACTTTTTTGCCATCTTTTTTACCCCCTTTTAGTTTTTGACAGTTAAATTATATCATGAATTATTAAATTAATGCAATTAATTATAGCTGCTTATCAATATTGTTTCTTTGCAAGGTTTATAAAGCTATAAAAACTATAAGGCGAAATGAAAGCTACAAAATGAAATGAAAGCTTTAAAACGAAATTATAGCATACTATTGAGCTGATCTGCTAAACTCAATTAATAATTCTCAAATAAATCATTATGAACATTATTAAATTAGAAAATTGCTGGAAAGGTTAATTTATAGTATAATAGTATGGAATCAGAATTTGCTAAAGAAATTTCTTGCTGCAATGATTTAGAATCAGATTATAAAGATATCGAGAAAAAATAATTACCAGATATAAATCAAAAAAATCCAGAGAACCTGAAGGAAACCCAGTTAATGAAAATTTTTGCTGCCAGGGAAATAACAATTATTGCTATAACCGTTTCCCTTACCGTAGTCTTTGGCTGGCTGTTTTATTTGACGGCCAATCTGCTGCCGCTACCGGGTTCCCGGTTTGTTGGGGTCACTGCATTTTCCAGTTTCATGATCTACTTCCCTGTTGTAGATAAAATCAGACGCCAGGGTGTGTTTTTAGGGGTAGCAGCAGTTTTTGCCGGTATCATGTCGCTAATTTCTTTGTTTATGGGGCTGGCCATTGTTTTGGCTGGGCTGCTGACTGAGTTTGCCGGCTGGCTGGTAATAAAAGATTACCGGAGCTGGCGTTTAATTGCGGTTACTGGATTTTTTGGCTTTTCCGGCACCCTTGTTTCTCTGTTTATTTTTTTTATAATTGGACGAACTGCCTTTGAGGTCAGAAAAATGCTTGTTCCTCTAATTTTGCTGACTTTGATAGCTTTCCTGGGAGGCTGCCTGGGAGCCTACCTGGCTGATCATATCATCTCCCGTTATTTAAAACAGGTTAAGTTCTGGAATCACTGAGTATCTTCATCTCTTTTAGTTTAAAGAACTGAAAAAACATACCAGAACCAGCAACCAGCAGGAGAGATAGTGAAAATGAAAAAGTACTTTAAAAAATCTGTTCTGACTACCATGGTAGAGTTATACTGCAGAAAAAATCACAGCGGGAAATTGTGCAAACAATGTCAGGAGCTGCTGGAATACAGTTTTATGAGAATTGAAAGCTGTCCCTTACTCAAGAAAGTTATTTTTTGCAGCAGTTGTGAAGTCCACTGTTTCAAAGAGAGCAAGAGCCGAGAGATTAAAAAAGTTATGCGATTTTCCGGACCCAGGATGATCTTATATCATCCTCTGCTGGCTTTAAAGTATTGGATCTACAGTAATTTTTCAAATTAGGTAAACCTGTATGGCCCTCTGGGCTATAACAATAGACGAAAATAAAGTTGCATATTTTCAAAGTAAATCCCCATGCTCCTTCACAGCACAACAATAGATGAAAATAAATCTGCATATTTTCAAAGTAAAAAACTTGTTGTCTGGTTAAATATGATTACTCCTGGCAGCCCCCTATCAACAGAACAGGATAAGAACCAGTATAGAGCAAAATCGGGAGGGGAATAAAAATGAATTTGGAGCAGATTCAGGAGAGAAATAAAATAAATTCAGAGCAGATTAACCGGGATCGATATATGGTGATCAGTAAAAGAGATATGGAAGAACGGGGCTGGGAGCAGCTCGATTTTATAATAGTC
>PWHA01000321.1 GCA_003554685.1 Halanaerobiaceae bacterium | reverse complement strand
CTTTTTGCAGTATAATCTATTGTAATTCAAAATAATGAGTGTCCAATCACCAATCACTGTTATTAAATTCGTTCAGTCACTGTTCTTAAATGTTACCATTTACTTTTCTTAAATACTGCCAATCACCAATCACTGTTATTAAATGCGTCCAGTCACTGTTCTAAAATTAACTTATTCAATGATCTCAAATTTATTTAATCCAGGGAAACCAGTGTAACTTAAAATAGTATGATTTGATTTCAGATTGTAGAAAGGAAGGATGGCATGAAACTCCCCCGTGTTACTCTGGTCAGTCTCCTGACAGATAGCGTGGCCTTAAAACATCTCAGAGTGGCTGGGTTCCGTCATGCAGTTGCTGCTGCAGAATATGCTTATGATATGGCCATAGAGCGCGATATTTGCCCGGACCTGGCAACTAAAGCAGCTCTGCTTCATGATATTGGCCACACCAAATGGGAAAAACATGGAGAATGGGATTTCGAGTCCTATGATTACTTTGATATTCATCCCATCAAGGGCTCAGAAAGGGCACATGAGCTTTTAATTCTCAAAGGAGAAGACCTGGGCAAAGCCCGAGAAATTGCCCTGGCCATCCTATTTCACAGCGGTTCCAGTCCCATCAACAAGAATCTTAAACCGACCCCCTTTCAAAAACTGACCATGGAAGCCGATGATGTTGATGAAAAGGAAGATGGAGAACATCATAATGTTGAAATTCCTCTCAAAGCAGCATTAGAGAGGCTGGAAGTGCTGGATGAAAAGATAGCCAGGTTTATCGACAACTGCGGTGAGGACTGCCAGGATTGTTCAAAAATTTAGCTATTTTTACAGTTAGTTGTTTTTGCAGTTGGTTATTTTTTAAGTTTTTTTGCAGTTAGCTGTTTTTGCAGTTAGCAGCCAGCAGCAGATTTTTCAATTGACAATTTTTTCAGTAAGCATTTTTTCAGTAAGCACTTTTTTCAATAAGCTGTTTTCTTCATTTGTCCGTTAAATGAAGAACAACAACAAAATGAAAAACAACAATAAAGAAGAAATTCGACATATGCCTTTAGAAAAACTCCCATACTTTTAGCTAAAAATAGCTAAAAACTCCCAGAAAAGCTCTAACTCCAGGAAAGTCCTAACTACTAAATAATAGTAAGGTTATTAAAATGAAGGAAAGAAAGGAAGATCGTCTTTATGAAGCGCCGTTCTACCCGGCTGGTAAAGATAGGAGATGTTCTGGTAGGGTCAGGACACCCTATCAGTGTTCAGTCGATGACCAATACCCGAACTTCAGATGCAAAAACCACCCTGGAGCAGATTGCCGAACTTAAGGCCGCTGGCTGTGAGATTATCCGGGTAGCAGTCCCGGACAGGGCTGCAGTTCAGGCTTTACCGGAAATCATTGCTGAAGCCGGTATTCCGGTGGTGGCCGACATTCATTTTGACCATCGGCTGGCAATCGCCTCAGCCCAGGCCGGGGTACAGGCTTTAAGAATTAACCCCGGGAACATTGGTGGCAGAGACAAGGTTCTTCAGGTGGTCAAGGCCTGCCAGGAACAGGGTATACCTGTTCGAATAGGGGTAAACAGTGGTTCCCTGGAAAAGGATCTTAAACCTGAAAGTAGTTCAGAATCAGAAAGGAAACCAAATAAAGATTCTGGAAGCAGGCCAGCTCCTGAAACAGAATCACAAAAAACAGAATCAGCTCCTCATATAGATTCACAAAAAGTGCATCAAATAAATCAAATGGCTAAAGCCCTGGTTGCCAGTGCTGCCCGTCATATTGAATATCTGACTTCAGAAAATTTTCATGATATAATAGTTTCGCTCAAGTCCAGCAGTGTGCCCGAAACCCTGGAGGCCAACCGCCTTTTTGCCGAACGCTTTGACTATCCTTTACATATTGGAATTACCGAAGCCGGGGCCGGTCGGAGCGGGGAGATCAAATCAGCTGCAGGGATTGCCGCTCTCCTGAGTCAGGGTCTGGGTGACACCGTTAGGGTTTCCCTGACCGGTCATCCGGTTCAGGAAGTCCGGGTCGCCTACGAGATTCTGGCCAGCCTGGGACTGCGCCGCCGTCCCGGCAACCTGGAGATTATCTCCTGTCCAACCTGCGGCCGCACCGAAATCGATCTGGAGCGAATAGCCCGGGAGGTCCGCCAGGCTCTCCAGAAAAGAGCCAGCGACCCCGAAGCCCCACCACTGACAGTTGCGGTGATGGGTTGCGCCGTTAACGGACCGGGAGAAGCAGCCCGGGCTGACATTGGACTTGCTGGAGGTAAAAATTCCGGTGTGATTTTTCGTCAGGGTAAAATAGTTAAAAAAGTCCCGGAAGAGGAACTGGTTAGCGCTCTTCTGGAAGAAATAAACAAAATGGAGTGTGAGTAAAACATGAAACTATCCAAATATTACATGCCTACTTTACGAGAAGTGCCTGCAGATGCTGAAATTCCCAGTCATCAGCTGATGCTGAGGGCCGGAATGATCCGCAGTCTCTCAGCCGGCATATATTCCTACCTGCCGCTGGGTTATCGGGTAATTCGCAAGGTAGAGCAGATAGTTCGGGAGGAGATGGACCGCAGCGGTGCTCTGGAGGTTTTAATGCCAGCCATGCAGGTTGCTGACATCTGGAAAGAATCCGGCCGCTGGGAGGAATTTGGCCCCCTGATGGTGCGCTTTAAAGACCGCAACGAGCGGGAATACTGTCTGGGCCCGACCCACGAGGAGGTTATAGCGGATATTGTCCGCGACGAGGTTCGTTCCTATAAGGATCTGCCCTTTAATCTCTATCAGATCCAGACCAAGGTTCGTGATGAAATTCGCCCCCGCTTCGGGCTGATGCGGGCCAAGGAATTTATCATGAAAGATGCCTACACCCTGGATCGCGATGAAGATGGCCTGGATAAAGCCTATCAGAATATGTATGATGCCTATGTTCGCGTTTTCGACCGCTGCGGTCTCGACACCAGAGTGGTGGAAGCAGACAGCGGTGCTATGGGAGGTTCCGGTTCTCACGAATTCATGGTGCTGGCCGACAGTGGAGAGGATGACCTGGCTTTCTGCACGGAGTGCGAGTATGCCGCCAATGTCGAGCGGGCTGAAGCTGCCCTGGAAATTTCCAGGGCCAGTAAAGCAGCTGATGACCTGGCTGAAACTTCAGCTGACACTTCAAATAATCCCGCAGCTGATGCTACCACCTCTGGAGTTGAAATAGAAAAAGTACATACTCCTGAAGCCACCACCATTGAAGATCTGGTTGACATGATCGGAGTCAGCCCCGAAAAAATGATCAAGACAATGGCCTACGTTGCCGATGATCAGCCGGTAGTCGCCCTGGTCCGCGGCGATGACCAGCTAAATGAAGTTAAGCTCCGCAATCATCTGAAAGCCATCGAACTTCGCCCTGCTCATCCCGATGAGTTCCCCGAAAGATTTGGCAGTGTAGCCGGTTTTATCGGGCCGGTCGACCTGTCCGAAAATATTAAGATTGTTGCCGACCGCCGCATCCAGGAACTTGAAAAGGCTGTAACCGGAGCCAATGAAAAAGATTACCATCTGGTCAATGTTAATCCCCATCGAGATATAGCGGAGATCGAAGCCTTTACCGAACTTCGTACTGTTCAGGCCGGCGATCCCTGTCCGAGGTGTGGAGGCGCCCTGGAAATCAAATCCGGTATCGAAGTCGGTCATATTTTCAAGCTGGGAACTAAATACAGTTCCAGTATGGGAGCAACCTATCTCGATGAAAATGGTAAAACTCAACCAATTGTTATGGGCAGCTACGGCATAGGTATTACCCGGGTTGCAGCTGCTGCTGTCGAGCAGCACCACGATGATAGGGGAATAGTCTGGCCCCTGCCGCTGGCCCCCTTCCAGGTTATTATATTGCCTCTGGGTAATTCCGGCGATGTCGGCCGGGCAGCAGAAGAAATCTATGAGGAGCTTCAGGATGCCGGGCTGGAAGTACTGCTGGATGACAGAGATGAGAGAGCCGGAGTTAAATTTAATGATGCTGAATTAATCGGTATTCCCCTCCGAATTACCATTGGATCTCGCTCATTGGAAAATGATAAATTTGAAGTTCAAATTCGTCGCACCGGCAAGGAATTCAATATCGACCGCAGCAGTGCCTGCAGTGAAATAGAAAATTTGCTGGAAGAGATCGAGTAAATTGAAGATAAATTGATAATAGCGGAGCGGGGGGTTAAAATTCAATCATGAATATTTGCGCTCTAATCCCGGCCTATAATGAAGAGAATACCGTTGAACATGTTATTTCTGTCCTGCATAACATAAAAGAGGTAAATAGTATTATTGTTATTAGTGATGGGTCCGATGACAGCACATCTGACCGGGCCCGCCAGGCCGGGGCCAGAGTGATTGATTTGCCCGAAAATCTGGGCAAGGGTGCTGCACTGAAGCGGGGAATGGAGTCTTGCAGCGCCGATATAATTCTTATGCTGGATGCCGACCTGATCGGTCTTCAGACAAAACATGTTCACAGTTTAATAGACCCGGTTATCCAGGATGAATATGATATGACAGTGGGCATTTTTGATGAAGGCCGCAGCATGACGGATATGGCCCAGAAAATAAACCCCCATCTTTCCGGACAGCGGGCCATCAAAGCTGATATTCTAAACAAAATTAAAAACATTGATAAAGCCGGTTACGGCGTTGAAGTCACCATAAATCGCTATTTTAAGGAGAACGGTCGCATGAAGCGGGTAGAACTTCCCAGTTTAACCCATGCTACCAAAGAAGAGAAACGTGGTCTTCTTAAAGGGCTGGTGGCCCGCTTTAAAATGTATGGCGAAGTTTTAAAAACAATTTTCCTGTTTATTTTTGATTGATCCGGTATTAGATTGAACTGCCATTTGATTGATATGGCGTTTGATTGCTCCGGTATTTAATTGATTTGCCGTTAGATTGATCTGGCATGGCAAGCTTAATCTGGCACGACAAGTTATCATTCAGAGGAGGACTTTTGAGCAGCCCAGAAAAAGGGTGAATTTTGAGGAGGATTTTTTATGATTGACGCAAATACCATAGTACTGCGACTGCTTCTCTCGCTTTTCCTGACAGGAGTTGTGGGGTGGGAGAGAGAAAAATATGATAAGCCAGCAGGTTTTAGAACCCACATTCTGGTTGGCGTGGGTTCTACTGTTATTATGATTGTTTCTTTTACCATGGGAGTCCTCTATGAGCACATTGAGCCCGACCCCGGACGGATAGCTGCCCAGGTTGTCAGCGGCATTGGTTTTCTGGGTGCCGGCACTATAATCCGGGAGGGTTTTTCGGTAAAGGGGCTGACCACTGCAGCCAGCCTCTGGGCCGCAGCCGCAATTGGCCTCACTGTCGGCCTTGGTATGTATTTTATGGCCATCCTGGCCACTTTGATAGTATTTTTCACTCTTTTTGTTCTGAACCGAATTGAGATGATTGGTGTTGGAACAAAATTTAAGATGCTGGACTGCCGGGTTGATGACAGCCCCGGTATCCTTGGTCGGATAGCCGAGGTTCTCGGCAATGAGCAGGCCAATATTGAGGATGTCCAGGTTGATCGGGATAAGCTCAGCCAGGAAACGGTTGTGCGATTTGATTTGAAATTAAGCGAGGAAACTGATATAAACAATATAAATCGCGATCTCCTGGAACTGGATGGACTGCTGGAATTTAAATGGTATTAGGTAAATTTATTAATCCATGTTAAACTTTTTAAAACTGATATATGAAGGTTTCTCTGCTAATTTTAAATTAAGCCTTACTCGTCCTGTAAGAACACAACAGGATAAGGTAAATCCTTATGCTTTCTTTGGAGCATAAATTTGAGATTTTGGGGTGGGATATCTCACCCCAACCATTCTAAAACAATGATAAGACAGCAGGGTAAAATACATCTGAAAGTAGAATGAAAATTGGATAGAAACACAAAAATAAGGTATTATCTGAATTTAAAGGCACAGGACAATAAAGTCTGCCCACGTAAATCCGATTTATGTGCAGGAAAGTTATGTGTAATGTGTCAGACAATTTTAAAATCAGGAGGGCAATCTTTTTATGACCGAAGCATTATTTAGTGCCAAAAACCTGCCTGGATTCAAATATATCATATGTAATGATTCTAAAAAAACCTGCTGGCTTATTGGCAGCAGATCCAGCCAGCCCTTAGAGCCCGACATTTCCGGATCAAAACTCTCTCCCGGTTTGAACAAAAAATTTTCCGATCTACCCCGGCCTCTTCAGGAACAGCTTTTCCGAAATTTTCAGCAGCATCCCTGTCAGAAAAATCACGGTGATAAATCAGTTAAAAACGAAGATGAATCAACTAAACTCAGAGATGATGCCGTTACTGTTAATAACCCTGATAATGACCCTGAAAACAGCATAGATACTGAAAACAGCATAAATACTGATAAAAATGATATCATCCGGGATTACAGCTTTAACATAATACTCTCACTGGACCCTGTCTCGGAAGTTCGGTTGATCTGGCCTGAAATAGTCAGCAGACTGCCGGAAAAATATGACTATGCCGAAAAATGGTTAAAGAGAGCCTGCTTTCAGCTGGAGGACAATCAACTTTCTATTCAGCTTGAGAGCAAGCTGGCCTGCAAGAGGCTGGGTTGCGAAAGGGTCATCAATTTAATAACCAATTTGATAAATAAGTTCCTCGATAAAAAGATAGAAATAAAACTGGTTAATGGCGGCCGCGGCAGCAGAAATGATGGCGAAAATGACCTCAGCTATGCAGAAAATGAAGGAATAAATGGAGGAATTGAAGAGAACCAGCCAGGATTAGAGAATAATAAAGATGAAAACCTGGATATAGAAAAAGAAAATATAGCTGGAGAAAATGCAGAAAACAATCAGATAAAAAATAACAACAGTGCCGCCAGAGAAAATAATAATCAAAGAAAAACGAGAGAGGGCCAGGAACCTGTTTCAGATAACAGCAGGACTCAGAAAAAATATAAATATTATCAACGAAAAAAACAAAAAAGACAAAAACGTCTGGTTTTCGGCCGGGTAATAGCCAACAGCAAAAAGCTCTATGCTCTAAATGATCTGCCTGAGGATGGTTCTGCTGTGGTGGAGGGTGAGGTCTTTAAAGTGGATCAGCGCCGGATCCGCAACGGCCGGCTGCTGAAGCTCATTGCCATCACTGACAATACCGACTCCCTGCTGCTAAAGATTTTTTGCCAGTCTG
>PWHA01000345.1 GCA_003554685.1 Halanaerobiaceae bacterium | reverse complement strand
TAGTTCTGCCTTGGTGAGCCCCTGCAAATTGGATTTAATTTCAGAGCTAAGATTTTTGTTGCTCATTTTAACGCCTCCAGGTTATGACCTTTATTCTTTCTGATATTTAAATATTTAAAGTGCTTATGTTGAGGTTATTATATCATAATTAATGAGTAATATTAATAGGTAATAAATTCAGGTTCTTTGGTGTATGTTTTGAGCTCTGTGATGAGCTCCTTCAGTTCGTCAGGGAACCCGGTACCGACCAGATAAGCCCGAACCGGTAGCGACCACCGCAGCTCACGGCTCACGGCCCGCACTTTAACTGCAGCTTAAACTGCTTTCGTTACCTTTCCTCAAATAAACCAGCTTCCCCTTGCAATTATCTTTATTTTTATCCTTACATTTATTTTTTGGACACTTTAAGTTAAGATTAGAAATTGCTTCACTGATTTTGCCGTGATTAACTGTCATCTCAAAATCGCATTCCGAACAAAGAAGGTAAAAGCCTTTGCTGCCATAAACTAGCTCCATATTAATGTTGCAGTTAAAACATTTCTCTTTATATTTTTTGCTGATCTGCTTTAACATTTTTTTATCTACGATATCTGCAATAATATGGGAGTTATTGTCAAAACCCTCAAAATCCAGAGCTGTTATTACTTCTTTCTTCCTGTCTCTGTCAAACGAAACCCTCAGGTTATTTTTATTCTTTGATGTTTTGCCAGTTACTCTTTTTCTGTTTTTCTTTTCAGTTCTCGAGTGATTTTCTTCAAACTCTATATCTTCACTAAAATGTTTTGTTCCAGATGGATTAGCAGAAACTGAACCACTTGAATGCCGGGAAATATTCGATCTCTGAATATCATTTGCTCTCTGAACATCTGTTGAATTCTGAGCATAACTTAAGCCCCGGGCAGCGTTTGAGGGCTGAGCATCGGCTGAATTTGAAATAATCCTGGTATCCTGCTTTTGAAAATTAACTTTACTGTTTTCCAGGTGTATACCTGGCTTATTATTCGGGTAGATTTCCAGCTCGGCTAAACGCCTCAAAACAGGCTGAATTGCTTTTTCTTGATTGCGGAAAAAACTGGTGCCTGAAATTCGTTCGAAAATCCAGCCGGTTCTTTCCAGCTGACGCTGCCGATTTTTATCCTCCCACCAAACTTCCGGAGTATGATAGCGATCACCATCACATTCAATGGCAAGTTGATTTTTTTCCCCCTGAACAACCAGATCAATTCTATACCTCCCTACCTTAACTTGAGGCTGCACCTGATAACCTTTTTTATCTAAAAGACGCAAAACAGCTTCTTCAAAGGGCGAATCACATTTCTCCAGTTTTGCCGCTAATCTGGCTTCTTCCTGCTTTTTGCTGTTATCGTGAAAACCATTTTGCAGGTAATTTAAAAGTCGATAACGTAAATCTTCTGGATTTGTCAGCTCTCTGCCCAGCTGAACTGAATGAAATAAAATTAACTTATCCCGGGCTCTACTGGTGGCGACATTAAAGCGCTGCTCATACATTCTTTTACTCAAAGAGATAAAATTATCATCATCTCCTCCTACAACCATGGAGAGAATAATAACATCCCTTTCATCTCCCTGGAAGGCATAAGCATCTCCCACGTGAAACTTAATCTCATCCTGTTGTTTAGGGGATAAATAGTTATCTATCTCATTTAAGATAAGTTTGGCCTGGTGATTGCCGGTTAAAGATATTACTCCTACGGTCTTATTAAGCCTGGCAAGTCCTCCTGCATTTTCAAATCTGCCCTTTCCAGTTGCGCCTTTTCCAGTGCTGGCATTTCCAGAGCCAGTATTTCCAGAGCCGGTATTTACAGTGCCACCTTTTCCAGTACCGGTATTTTCAGTGACGGTATTTTCAGTAACGGCTTTTCCAGTACCGGTATTCCCGGTGCTGGCTTTTTCACTGGTGGTATTTTTATGTCGAAATTCGTCAGGGAACCCGGTACCGAAGAAAAGCTCTTTAATCTTGCTGCAGATTGCCCGGGCTTCTGCTTTGTTTGTTTTGGAATTGCTGTCCCGCCAGCCATCTTTTACATAAACGGTTTCCAGAACAGGTTCCAGGCGCTGACGTGGAGGAACATTGCGCAGGGGTATTATTTGATCCTGATAGAAATTCCGGTTGCTAAATTCGATTATTTCGGGAAGGCAGCGGAAATGTTCTTTTAACATTAAAGATCTGCGGGCAAAGAGGATCTGGGCAATGTCATAAAGGCTGCTTGATAAATCCAGCATCTCATAATTTGGAAAATCATGAATGTACTGCTGCTGAAGTTGATTTATCTTATCCTGAGGAATGCCGACCGGACTGGGGCTGATCTGTTTATCGTCTCCCACGACAATTATTTTTTCTGCTCTAAGCAGCACCAGGAGGCTGCGAATGTCGCACTGGCTTGCTTCATCCACTATCACAATGTCGAATACGCCAAAGCCCTTGGTGGTTGTCTCAGAAACTTGATGAACAGGCATAATCCAGGCAGGAACTGCCTCCTTAGCCCGCTGCATATACTTTCTGGCTGTTTTTCTATGCCGGGGAGCGAACTTTCCTGTTCCCTTTCCTAATTTATCCATGGCATTTTTCCACATCATTAAAGCTTTTAAAATCTCAGAAGATAATTTCTGCTTCAATTCAATCTTAGTTTTGACAGCAACCAGCTCTTCTTTAATCCTTTTCAGCTTTTTCTGATTTTCTAATAATTCCCGGTCCAGTTCAGCAATCTTCGCCTCTTTGCTGCTGATCTTCTCCAGGTAATCTTCAAGGATGCCTGCCGACCAGGCTTGCTTCCAGTCCTGGAGGTGAAAGGTTTCAGGAGTAACATCAGGTGACAGCAGTTTGTCCGCCCAATCAGGGGCCTGGCTGGCTATTTTAGCTATAATCTCGCGATAAAGGGTTAGCTCATCACCGGCATTATTGAACTTCTCCAGTTTTTGATAGCAGCGCTCCCAGGTCCCGTATTTTTCCTTCAAAGCGCTGTAATCGGTCTGCAGGCAGTTATTAAGCTCATGGGCCAGCGGGTGAGCGGCTTCGTCGAGAAAACCAGCCAGATATTCCTTCACCCTGTCATATTCCTGAATGCTATCTTTAATCTCCAGCTGCTCTTTTTTAAGCTTAAGAAACTGCAGTACCTTTTTCGGGTTATTCAGTAAATCAGCCTGCAAATTATCACCGTGGCCCAGAATTACCCTATCAATCGCCTGATTCAGCTCCTCCCGAAAGGTGAAAACAAAATCCAGGGCATATTTCCAGAGAAGAAAAACTTCCTGAATTTCGGTAAAACTACTGCTTTGAATCTCAGCTATCTCCACCTCAGGAAAGTTTGCTCTCAAAGAGTTCCAGGCCTGGAGAAACTCTCCAGCAGATAGGCGATAATTGATTTCATGATAAACATCCAGCCACTCTTCGGGAGCAGCCGGTCTCTTCCCGTTAATTCTGATCTTCTTCAAAGCCCTGTTTTTGCTGAAATTCAATGAAGATAATAGGCCCACAGGCTTTCTCTTCCGGGTGATTCTCTCCTTTATTACTTCCAGATAATCAAGATAATCTGCCAATTCAAGCTCAGAATCAATTTCAATCCTGGCAATTAAATTCCTCTGCTTCTGACAGCTCTTCAGCTCGGCAAAAAGAAAATCAAGCTCGGAAATCACTGCTGATAATTTAGAGCGCTGGCTGTAATAGCTTTCGGCAAAGTCCAGTGCCCAGCTCTCCTGTAATTTTTGAATTTGAGGCAGCTCCTCCTGCAAAACCAGACAGACCTCATTTAAAACCTCAGGGTTGTCAGTTAAGTGCACATCATGATAGTAATCGCTGAGTTTCTCAGACAGCAGCTGAATCTGATGCAATTTTTCAGAAATTAGCTTAAATTCCCGGGATGTCAGGAGCTTGTCCATCTCTGGAAGTTTATATTTAATTAAATCCGGAAAGTCAGAGCCCAGCCCGGCCCAGATGCTATAGGCTTTTTTGAGGTCATTATCTCTCAAGGGATAATTTGCTTTAAATTTGACTGCTTCTCTTTCATCACCTAGACTGCCTGTAATTTGATAATCAAACTCAGCCTGCAGCCAGCCTGTCGTCTTTTTAGTGCTTTCTAAAAAAGACTGGGCTTCAGCCGGGGATAAAACTTCATCAATCCAGTCCAGATAAACGGGTTTTGCTGAATGAGAAAGGATCAGCATATCCTGTTTGATGCCTTCCAGCCGGTCCTTGACAGTGAAAAATTCTCTTCTGAGATGGTCTTTTTCGGCCTCGAGTTCATAAATACTGATATTCCTGCCTATTTCGGTAATCTCGGCAACAGCTTTTTCCAGTTTATCCCGCCGGTTTCGGTCATTACTCAAAACCGACAGGGTTAAAGGTTTAATTTCAGCCGGCAGCATTTTATGGAGAACTTTTAAAGCCTGTTCTTTCTGACTGGTGACCAGGACCCGCTGGCCCTGAGCAATAAAATGAGAGATCAGATTTGCGATAGTATGACTTTTCCCGGTCCCTGGAGGCCCCTGAACAACCACTCCCGGAGAATCCTGTAAATAATCCAGGATTTTAACCTGTTCTTCATTTATTTCTTTGGGAAATAATATTTCAGGATCCAATAAACTGTCCCATTCGCTGGAGCTGGAGAAAATTTCCTGATCAGCCCTATCTTCGCTATTATTGTCGAAAATTTCTTCCAGGAGAGGAGTAAAACTGACTGAATCTGATTCCAGTAATTCCTGAAAACCTTCGATATCATTGAGCAGATAATCATTGCTTTTGTCCCTGACAAATAAGGTCCAGCCGGTTATAATCTTTAAAGAGTTATCCGGCGATAACTCAGGTTCCGCCGGGGAAGGCAGTATTTTTCCTTCAGGGGCAAGGCCTTTGACCTGAAAGAGCAGGTCTGCCAAGAGCCTTTTGCTCTCCTCTTCATCTTCAGCATATTCAAAATTGACAAAGGCCTGATTAAGGGAAGAAAGGTCCTGATTAATAACTTCATTTAACTGATCTAATTCCAGCTGCCATTCACAGTCATCAGGTGCCAATATCTCAATTATGTCTTTCCCGGAATCATGCTCAATCAGCATATTATGGGTTAACAATGGATATTTGATAGATTTACCAGCTGTCGACCAGAGAAGCAGAGCATAACCTAAAACAAGTTCCTTCTTCTCTTCATAAGCCAGTCTATTCTTTAATTTAAAGAGCTCTTTATATAACTCATTCTGGGGAGAAAACCTGTCAAATTCTGCCTTCCAGTTTTCCCAGTCAGCCAGATATTCAGCAAAGGACTTTTCCAGCTCAGGATCAGCGGAAAACTCTGCAGCTTCTTCAGCAGTTGAAACCTCTCTCTTTTCAATGATCTCGGGCTTGCTGTGGGGCGGTTGTGAATCTAAAATTACCCAGTCTTCTAGCTCTTCAGGAAGTTCAGGCTGGATCGGGATATCTTTAAAAGATACTGAAATTTTAGGTTTGGTGAAGAGATCATCTGCTAAACTCACAGAGATATCATGATAATTCTTTAATTCACCTTCAAACAGGGCAAAATCCTGAATAGCAGATAAATTCAGGACAATTTTTCTGTTGAGTTTGGCTATTTCATGCATATAATTGAGCAAACTCTGGGTCTGCTGTTTGACTGCTTCTGACATTTAACATCCTCCCATAATTGCTTGTTTTATCAAATTGGATTAAAGGCTTCTTCTGCCAGTGCCGAGAGAAACTGCACTTCAGAGAGTGCTTGAAAACCTCAAACTGGCATAATAATTGAGATAAGAGAAGTGTAATTTTAATGATTATTCCTTAAAAACAAGCTGGTATTTGTTGAATTTTAGGTTCTATAAATATTTCTCCTTAAAATTTAATACTCCTGCTTTATTATGGAAAATACATTTAAATATTGGCAGTGTTTTTTGTGCTGTATGAGGAGAAACCAGGTTCCCCCGGAATTGGTTTATCGTCGTATCCGTTTCGCTGGCTATCGCAGTCCAATATGCCTGAAAATAAAAAAAGGATAGCAATATCTGTTTTATTGCTATCCTGATAAAATAAACAAAAAGTCCCGGATTTAATTTTCTTTATTAAGGCTGATTCCTGCAGTGATTCCTGCAGACTGAGGTGCTTATTACCAGCATCTCAGCTAATTTTGTCGAAAAACGTCAGGGAACCCGGTACCGACCAGATACGCCTGCATCGGTAGGGCAAATATGCTACAGCACCTCCTTCTTCAGCAGCATCTCTCGCAGCTCAGCAGCTCCGGTAAAGACTATCCCCTGCATGCCAGCCTTATGGGCACCCTCAATGTTCTGGGGGCTGTCATCGATAAAGAGTGTTTCTCCCGGCTCAAGCTCATATCTGGCCAGCAAAATATGGTAAATCTCACTCTCCGGCTTGATATAGCCTTCCTGACCGGAAATGACCAGGCCGTCAAAGTGCTTCCAGAAGGAAAAAATCTCCCGGGCTTCTTCATAACCTTCGGCTGGATAGTTTGATAGGGCATAAATGTTATAATCCTCTGCGCTGAGTTCAGTCAGAATCTCAATTGTGCCGCTAATGGGTTTGAGCATATCCGGCCATGAGAGCACTGCCTCTTTAACCGGCTCTGCAATCTCCGGCAGTCTTTCGGCAAAATAATCTACAGCCTGCTGCCTGTTCCAGGTGCCGCGGTCCAGGTTCAGCCATTCAGGACTGCGAAAGGTTGCCCGAGCAACTCTTTCGATCTCTTCCTGGGAGTCAAAATAATTTTGCAGATATCTTTCCGGCTCAAAGGTCAACAGCACCTGGCCAATATCGAAGACAATATTTTTCAGCATTGGATCACCCCCTGCTTTTTGGCTGAAGATCAGGACTGCATGCCGGCAAGCAGATCCTTCAGCTCAGCTACCCCGGAAAGCACCAAGTCCGGCCGCTGCTTCTCTGACAGGTTTTTGATCTCCTCTCGATTGCTATTACCTGTCAAAACCAGAGCTGAGGCTATCCCTGCTCTGCTGGCAGCTTTGATATCTGAATCAATTGTATCCCCAATCATCAGACACTCTTTCCGCTGGAGATCGGTGGATTTCAAAGCTTCTTCCAGCAAATCTGGGCGGGGTTTTCCTATCATAAAATCTGCTTCCCGGCCAGCCAAAGTTTCTAAAGCTGCCACTACTGCTCCAGAGCCTGGAGTCAGGCCCGAATCTCGAGGTGTGGTAGCATCCTTATTTACTGCCGCCAGTCTGGCTCCATTTTCAAAAGCTTTCAGGGCTGCCTGCATTTTAGCAAAACTAAACCCGGAATCACGAC
>PWHA01000055.1 GCA_003554685.1 Halanaerobiaceae bacterium | reverse complement strand
CTGCTTCCATGGCCTTTACCACTTCAGTGGGAGTCATTGCTCCCGGTATTACAACTTTTTGGTAGCGGTTGGCCACTTCAATCATTTCCTGATTCAAGGATGGGCCAACTACAAATTCTGCCCCGGCTAAGATGGCATTTCGGGCTGTTTCTCCATCGAGAATTGAACCTGCTCCAATGGTTATCTCGGGATCATCCCGATATTTTTCTGAAAGCTCTTTTATAACCGAAATTGCTCCCGGAACAGTCATGGTGATTTCGATTACCTTTATTCCGCCTCCTTTAACAGCTTCGGTTATATTTATTGCCTGACTTTTGCCTTCAGCTCTTATCACCGGTACTATCCCTGATTTCTCAATTTTTGATAGAACCACATTTTTATCCACACTTTAGTCCCTCCGGATAATTTATATTTAAAATAAACTGAAAAATTTATAATATAAATATCTATTTATTATAGCCTCCACCTGTAAAGCCTTTTCTCAGATACTTATTAACAAAAAGAGAAATGGTAACAACTGGGAAAACAAGAGTAAATGACCAGGCAGATAAAGCTCCCCATCTAACCCCATATTCAATTCCTCCTAAAAATTGAGTTAAACCTACAGTAAGGGGCTGAGCATGTCGACCGGCCAAGATTAAGGCAAAAAGGTATTCATTCCAGGTGAATATAAATGCAAGAATAAGAACACAGGCAATCCCAGGTTTTGCACAAGGCAAAATAATTCTGGTAAAAATTTGAAATCTTGATGCGCCGTCAACTTCAGCTGCTTCATCAATTACTTTGGGGATTTCATCAAAAAAACCTTTCATTAACCATACAATAAGCGGAAGGTTAATCAAAATATAAGCCATCACAACTCCATATCTGGTGCCAACCCATCCACGCTCGACAAATAATAAAAAAAGTGGCAGGGCAAAGACAATATATGGAACAAATCTCAGGGCAAGGATAAAAAATAATATGCCATCTTTAAAGGGTATTTTGAGTCTCGAAATAGCAAAAGCCGCAGGAACTCCAAGTATCATAGATAAAGATACACCACTAAAGGTTAATATTAAACTGTTCTGTAAATACTTGAAAAAATTAGCATCCATAATTGCTCTAAAATTATCTAAAGTTGGAGAAAATATTATTTTAGGGGGTAGGGATTGGATATCACCCATGCTTTTAAAAGCAGTCATTAAAAGCCAAAGAAAAGGAAAGAATGCTATTAAAACTGCAATACCAATAGCAATAAATTTCAAATACTTCAGTAATTGGGGTTTAAGTTTTGAGTATCTCGGAGTGTTAGTATTTTTTCTAGAAACTTTACTCATGCTTGCTCTCCTCCCCTTATTAAACCAAAATAGGCAATAATGCTGCAAATAATTGAAATTATTACCATCATTAAGATAGCACCTGCATTAGAATATCCCATATCACTAACCCTTAAGGCTTGATTATATACCCATATACTAAGCAATTGAGTTGTTCTTGCTGGCCCCCCACCGGTAAGCACATGTACTATATCAAACATACGAAAATCTATGGTTATCCTTAATAACAAGGTAAAGGCAAAAGTTCTTTTAAGAATTGGTATAATAACATAAATTATCCTTTGCCAGTAACTTGCTCCATCTATTTTAGCAGCATCCTCTAATGATTGAGGAAAGCTGGCTAAAGATGCATCCATTATTATCATAACCAGAGGGGTCATAAACCAGATATTGGTGATTGCAGCAGCTATAAAGGCAAAGGGAACAGAAGAAACCCAGGCTGGACCCCGAATACCTACCAAACGTAATAACCAATTTATTAAACCGTAATCCGGCTCCCACATAAATACACGCCAGTTAAGGCCTATTACTACCTGGGTCATTATCATTGGTACAGTTAATAATGCTCTAACAACATTTCTTCCTTTAAAAGGTTTTTTCAAAAGTAAAGCCAGAAGAAAACCTAAAATCATAGTTGAGCCAACTGTAATCGCAGTATATAAAAGAGTTATACTTACTGAGTTGACATAGGTATAATCAGTAACTAGTTTAACAAAGTTGTTGAACCCCACAAATTCCCGGGCGGCAGGTCTATGTAGATTCCAGCTGTAAAAGCTGCTTCTTACTGCATAGATTACTGGAAATACTGCTACTAGACCTAGGGCAACCAGGCTGGGAATTAAAAATGAATATCTTGACATATTGTCTTTGAGTCTATCTATCATATTGAATTTACCTCCACTTTTATTAGGGTATAGGAGGAAACATATAACATCGTTGTTTGGGAATGTCTGGTAAAACTGATTTTAAAAGTTCTCCGGCATACCCAAAACAGGGAATGCCGGAGAATGAGATTATTCTTTTCTGGGATTTCACTTGCCTAAAAAACTGATTGTCTGGGTTCTATTGCCTGGGTTCTAATATATCATTTAATCTTTGATGGGCTGTCCGGACAGCCTCTTCTGGAGTCTGGGCACCCATAGCCACATTATGCCACATTTCCGAAGTAACCTCGAAAATAGAGTGAGCTTCTGGTAAAGTTGGCCGCTGTTTAGCCATATTATCCAGAGCAAAATTGGCTACAGGGAAGAAGTCAGTAGCCCAGGGATAGGTTTCCTTTACAGCGGGATCTTCTAACACAGCAGGCATGGTAAATCCTCCAGCTTCCAGGAACCACTCTACTGCACGGTCCTGGTCGCCAAACATCCATTTTAGATACTCAAAGGCAGCATCTGGGTTTTCAGAGTCTGCCGCAATTGCCAGACCTCCGCCTCCCAGTACAGTTTTGCCAGTCTCCAGACCGCTATCTGGTGCATAGGGCATGGTAGTATAGCCAACATCTCCAGCTACATCAGAAATATCAGGGTCATTAACTTCCAGACCCATATGGAACCAGCCGGCAGACATAGCTAAATCTCCTTCAACAAACCGAGTAAAATGTTCTCCATACTCCCAGCCAAGTACTCCAGCGGGTTGATATTGCTGCAGTTCTTTTGCAAATTCTACAGCTTCCAAAACCTCTGGTTGATCGAGGGTTGAGTTAAATTCGTCATCATAGTATTCGCCACCAAAGGTCCAGATCCATGGCATTATATATAAGTTACCATAAGCTACTCCAATTTGAGGGTAACCGAAACCATATAAGTCTATATCCCCATCGCCAGTAGTATCTCTGGTGAAAAATTCTGCTGCGTCTAAAAATTCATCAGTAGTTTCAGGAACATCTAATTCATAGCCATATTCTTCTTCAAATTCTTCTTGATATTCAGGATCATTGAACAGATCTTCCCGGTAAAACATTACTGTTGTATCAGATAAATAAGGGAACCCCCAGGTTTCATCACCTACATGCCTGTTAATTTCAAATGCTGCAGAAAGAAATTGATCCTGATCTATATCATATTCTTCAAAATAATCATCCAATGGCAGGATATAATCATTTTCAATTAAAGTTCCCATGTACCCTGGAGAATTATAGACAATATCAAAATATCCAGTACCAGCGGCAAATTCCAACATCATTTTGTCATGGAGACTGTCAAAAGCATGCTGTTCCATATAAATAGAGGCCCCGGTTTCCTCTTCAAACTCTCCAAAATATGGTCTCAAGGCATCTGATATACTTCTATCAAGAAGACCTATAGAGATTTCTACACCTTCATAAGGCCTCTCTGCCAGAATAGAGCCATTTCCAGATAGAATAAAAAGCAGGAGAATCATTACCAAAATAGTAGTAATTTTGGAATTTTTTCTCACAGTTTTTCAGCCCCTTTCTGAAATTTTGCTGGTTTTTAAAAAAGTTACGACCTACTTCCACAACCAATCAAGCCAATTCCCTGTGGTAAGATCTGTTAATATCACCTCCCTTAATGTTCCAGAAAATTCTAAAATACATCATGGAACACAATGCTTTTTGTTTCTGTCATTTCATCAATTGTGTGGTGAATGCCTTCTCGTCCCAAACCACTCATCTTCTGCCCACCAAAGGGCAGGTTTGCTGCCCGTAAGGCTCCTGACCAGTTAACTATTACTCCACCGGTATCTAGTTTATGAGAAACTCTAATAGCTCTGCTGACATTATTAGTAAATACTCCCGCCTGCAAACCATAAACACTATCATTTGCCAATTGCAGGGCTTCTTCTTCAGTTTCAAAGGAAACCAATGGAACAACCGGACCAAAAATTTCTTCTTTAAAAATATTCATGTCAGGATTAATCTGATTAATTACTGTAGGATGATAGACAGCATCTTCTCTGGTTCCACCTACTAAAACTTCTGCCCCATTTTCTAAATCTTTTTCGATGCTTTTTTGAACTTCAATAGCAGAACTTTCATCTATTAATGGCCCAACATCAGTATCTCTTTCTAAAGGATCGCCAATTTTTAGAGAAGAGGTTTTCTTAACAAGCAAATCAGTAAATTCCTCAAAAATTTTATCTTCAACTAATACTCTTTTAACAGCACAACAAATCTGGCCATTACCTCTTGAAAGTCGTCCTTCAATTATCGCCTGAGCAGCTTTTTCTAAATCAGCATCGGCAAAAATCAGAGTTGCATCAACAGCTCCCAGCTCCATTAAAACTCTTTTTACATTTTCCATAGCCATTTTACCAACAAGTTTTCCAGTTTCTGTACTTCCGGTTAAAGTAATAAGGTCTACACCAGAAGAGCGGGCCAATTCTTCACCTACCACAGAACCCCTGCCCGTAATCATCTGAAATGCTGTTCCGGGAATACCAGCTTTCTCAATTATTTCAGCGATTTTTAAAGTGGTTAAGGGACAGGAAGCTGGTGGTTTAGCAATGACAGCATTACCAGCAGCTAAAGCTGGAGCAATTTTATGAGCAGAAAGCTCGACTGGATAATTAAAAGGAATTATTGCCCCGACAACACCCACTGGTTCTTTAACCACAACAGAAAAATTATTTTCAAGGCCAGGTTGGGCATCCATGGGTATTGAAGAACCCATAATTCTTTTAGCTTCTTCAGCAAAGCTTTCATAAATATAAGCAGCACACTCTACTTCTTCTTCAGTTTGAATAATTGGTTTGCCATTTTCACGGGCTAATAATTTGGCAAGCTCTTCTTTGTCTTTCCTTATCAATTCTGCAACTTTTATTAGTTTATCTCTTCTTTCATGAGCAGCCATGTTTTTCATTTCTTCTTTGCCTTCTTGAGCTTTCTTTATGGCATACCCGGCTTCATCTCTAGTTGCTGAAGGAACCGCATCAATTTTTTCTCCATTATAAGAATTGTAAACAGCAATTTCTTCACCGCTATTTGATTCACTCCATTCGCCATTAATGTACATTTTCATGTTTTGATTCCTCCTTATTAACTTTTTATCAATTACTAATATATTAATTAATCACAAATTCAACTCCTTGCCAGATTAATTAAAAGTTAACACTATAGGCTTCTTGCTATCACCCTCCTATTTGTTTTTTTATAATGTAAAATTGTGTTTAGTTTTACAGAGTTTATTTTAAAATTAGCTAACATAATCAACATCTATCTGATACATTAATGATTATTTGCCAACTTTAAGGTGCTTACTTTACTCAATTGTCAATTTCTCAATTAAAATTTAAGAATTAATCTTAAACAAAACTTTTTGTTTTTTATTATAAAATAGTATTTTATTTTTCTATTTATATAATTAAATAAAGAAAAGAAAAATCCTGCTTATTCTTTTGAAAAATTTTGAATTAAAAGAAAATCCCCGAATAAGCGACCTAATCGGGGTAGATTAAAAATATATTATTGTAAAGATAAATAAAGCTAAAATTTAGCACCTACCGCCTGTGCAGCCTCCGGGCTGCAATAAAAGAAAGTCCCTTCTCGGTCAATGCCTCCGCCGTCTTATTAACAGCCAGATGCTTATCCAGATAGTTCTGTTCCAGCTGCTCCATCTCTCCCTTTTCCAGAATCTCTTCCTTATCCCGGAAGTAGTCCAGGATATCCGAGGGATGCTCGCGCTGATCCTCAACTTCAATCTCTCCTCCCTCATGCTTGGCAGCAATATTGGGTACTTCGGGAGCTACCTCCAGGAGATCATCGCGGCGGTTGTAGGGCTGACGGACTATGCTTTTGCGGGTTTCGGTGATGTGGTGTTCAATCCGAACATTATTTTCCAGGCCCAGCTGTTTGCGGATTTTGGAAGTCTTCCGCAGGGTATCAGCATCCACGGAATTGCTGAGATTAAAGCCCACCAGCGGAGTGGAGCCGTCTTCCCGGGAGAGCAGTTTGGCCAGCAGCAGTGTCCAATAGACAGCATAGGGATTATCATTCCCCATAAAGACTGAAATTTTAAAGGTAATATCTATTCCCATTTTATAAAGCAGATACCCCAGCAGCACGGTTCCCGGATTGACATTGAGAACCTGATTGATGCCGTAATTGGTATAGTAATACAGAAGCTCATCCACCCATTTCAGCGCGTGGTCATTAGGCATGCCGACTCCGCCGAAATAGCCGGTGATCGTCTCAGGACCGCCGAGATGAACATTGGAGCCATCGGTTCCCCGGGTATCCAGCGTTTCGACATAACTGGCTCCGATGATCTGCATGGCAGCAGCCACAGCCAGGATATCGCCGTCATCTTCCTCCTGCTCTTTCATCTTCCGAACCCGGATGTAGCGGCCTGGCATAATCTCCTGATTATCAATAGCCTGTTCAGCTTCTCTGATCAGCCAGGGAAAATACTGCAGAGCACTGATTTCCAGGGTGACGGCCTTATCCTCTTGAAAATAAGTCCGGTCGGCTGCTTCTCCCATAATCTGACGGCGGTAATCTGAAATTGAGACGAAGGATCCTTTATCCCGCTCGGCCTTCAACCACTGCAAATCTTCATAATAGGTTGTGCCCAGGTTCTTCAATCTTTCCAGCAAATTATCAAGCTTTCTGGCCTGTCGGGCTTTAGCATTGATCTGCTCGGAAGTGCCATATTTCCCGACCACTCTTTTCAAATCATAAACCAGATCATTATCAATATCAACCAGAAGATCATTAACCTCTTCAAGCACAGAGCTGTCAATTTTCAGGTTTTCTCTCATTCTGTATTCCCCCTTCTTGAAATTATTTTTAAAATTTTTCGCCCGGATAATCACCTGAAAATCATCTCAGGGAATTAATCTTCTCTACCATTGCCAGCCGTTGTTCCACAATCTGATCGGCTGCTTTATGGGGCAGAACCTGCTCGGCCTCGGCAACTGCAAAAATATCCAGCAGAGTATCATAAATATCCTCACACTTTTTGTTGATCACGGACTTGAGGCACTGCTCAT
>PWHA01000338.1 GCA_003554685.1 Halanaerobiaceae bacterium | reverse complement strand
CATAGTTAGCAGCTCAGGTTTTCCTGGGTTATCAGCTCATTCATAATGATTTTAAGCAATTTTTCAACCCTTAAATTTACCCCAACCCCCAATTGCATAACATAGCAGAACCCCCCTCCCCCGGGGGGTTCTGCTGTTTTCTTGAATTATTCCCGAATTGGCATATCCGAACTTTATTTTTCAATTCATAACATTCTGCGGATCGCCAGCAAGCCAATGTTCAATATTAGCAAAAACAATCTCAGCTCTTTTTTGAAAAGCTTCCCTGGTAGCAAAACCAACGTGAGGAGTTGCTAGCAAATTAGGCGCCTGCAGTAATGGATGGTCCTCTGGAATAGGGGGCTCCATCTCAAAAACATCTACTCCAGCCCCGGCAACTTCTCCATTTTTTAGGGCTGAAGCAAGTGCCTGGCTATCAATAATGGGACCTCTGGCCGCATTAATAACTATGCAGCTGTTTTTCATCATGGCAAATTCATTTTCGCCAATTAAGTTCTCAGTCTCCTCAACCAGTGGAAGATGAATTGTAATCATGTCACTTTCCTTCAGTAAAGTCTCAAAGGAGACATACTCTACTCCCAGCTCCAGTGCCTCTTTGCTTCGGCTCCTACTGTAAGCCAGCAGTTTGCAGCCAAAGGCCCGGGCCAATTTGGCGACATTGGTTCCTATCGCACCCGTACCAATTATGCCTAGTTTGTTCCCTTTTAGCTCCTGACCGATTAAATTTTCACCTGTTTTGCCGTTCCTGACAGCCCGGTTGCCTTTAACCATATCCCTGTTTATCGCCACCATAAAACCTATCACCAGTTCAGCTACCGCCTGATTAGCATAACCCGATGAATTACAGACAGTGATATCATTTTCCCGGCAGTATTCCATATCAATATGATCAACGCCGGTAAAAGCTGCTGAAATCATTTTTAAGCTATCCAGTTCAACAAGAACCTCCCTCTCTAAAGGAAGATTGGAAATAATTAATATATCAGCATCTCGAGCTCTCGAAACCAGTTCTTCCTTTTCCTCCGGCCTGCTTTCATAGTATTCTAATTTATGCCCGGAGTTAGTAAGTGCTAAAGCCAACTGATTAATTTTTTCTTCAGAGATCCCGATGGGTTCCAGCATAACAATATTCATTGATCAGCCCCCCTTCGTAAGGATTCCTTGCAAAATATCCGATAGAAATCTATCCCCAGGCTTTTTCTCTAAAAAAGCCTGCTTTTTACTGTTATTGTCAGGGCCATGACAGTATTGAGGTATGCAACCTCTTTTCTGACTCCAGTATCCCTGGTCACAGATCCGCTTCATCATTACGGTATTACCATCTCAAATCAGGATTTCTGGCAGCCTTTGCTTCATCCAGTTTCCTGACAACGGTATTATGAGGAGCATCTCTCACCAATTCAGGTTCTTCTTCAATTTCTTGTGATATAACTTTCATAGTTTCAATAAATCTATCAAGAGACTGTAAATTCTCTGTTTCAGTAGGCTCTACCATAATAGCTTCCTTTACAATCAACGGAAAATAAATTGTCGGAGCATATTGTTTATAATCCAGCAGTCTTTTGGCAATATTTACAGTAGAAATTCCTTCTTTTTTCTGCCGGGAACCTGAGAGAACAAATTCATGAAGGCTATCTGAAGCAAAGGGCAGTTCATAGGTGTCTTTTAATTTATGCTTCATATAATTTGCATTTAGAACGGCATTTTCAGTTATTTCTTTTAATCCTTTTGCTCCGGCGGTTCTTATATAGGCATAAGCCCGCAGCATCACACCATAATTACCGTAAAAGGCATGGACTCTACCCAGTGAATCCGGTCTGTCATTATCCCAGTAGTATTTTTCTCCTTCTTTTTTTAAGACCGGCGCTGGAATAAAAGGAGCCAGTCTTTCTTTGACAGCCACAGGTCCGGAACCAGGCCCCCCTCCTCCATGCGGGGTAGAAAAGGTTTTATGCAGATTATAGTGGATGACATCAAATTCCATATCACCAGGGCGAACATAGCCCAGTACAGCATTCATATTAGCACCATCATAATAAAGTAGTCCACCGGCATCATGAATAATCTTTTGAATTTCACAGATATCCTTTTCAAATATACCCAGAGTGTTAGGATTGGTAAGCATTAAAGCAGCTGTGTCTTCATCAACTTCAGCCTTCAAAGATTCCAGATCAACCATTCCTCCTTCATTTGATGCAATTTCAACAACATTATAACCAGCCATTGTAGCACTGGCAGGATTTGTTCCATGGGCTGAATCCGGTACAATTACCTTGGTTCTTGTCTCTCCCTTTTTCTCGAAATATTTTCTGATAATCATCAGCCCTACATATTCTCCGTGAGATCCTGAAGCTGGCTGCAGAGAAACTTCATCCATCCCACTAATTTCAGCCAGATATTCTTTTAATTCATAGAGAATTTCCAGGCTGCCCTGTACGTACTTTTCCTTTTGCTGGGGATGAATATTGGTTAAATTAGGAGTTCGAGCTATATCTTCGTTTATTTTAGGATTATATTTCATGGTACAGGACCCCAATGGATATATTCCAGAATCAACACCATAATTCATGTTGGAGAGGCTGGTATAATGTCTGACAACATCAACCTCACTCACTTCCGGAAGTTTGGCCGCTTCTTCTCTTATCATTCCCTCTGGCAAACTTTCTGCCGGATTTTTTTCAACAACATCAAGTTCCGGTAGAGAATAACCTTTTCTCCCCGGACTACCGTAATCCTTAATAAGAGCTTCACTCATTTAAAAGCACCTCCAGCTTCCTTGCATATTTATCCAGTTCCTCTCTGGTTTTCTTCTCAGTAACACTGACCAGCAGTCCTTGCTGATCAGTTAGTTCTGCCAGATTTACCCCTGCCAGGATTCCCTGCTGACACATTTTTGTTTCAATTTCCTCCAGTGATTTATCTGCAGTTTCGATTTTTAGCCAGAATTCATTAAAATGATTATCTCCATTAACTACAGTTACATCATCAATTTCTGCCAGTTTTTCCTTCAAATAGCGGGTCTTTTGGTAGCACTGGTTGGCTACTTCCTCTACTCCTTTTTTGCCCATGGTCGCCAGATAAATAGCTGCCATCAGAGCATTGAGAGCTTCATTTGTACAAATATTAGAAGTGGCTTTTTCCCGTCTGATATGCTGTTCTCTGGTTTGCATGGTCATAACATATCCCGTATTGCCCTCAATATCTTCTGTTTTTCCAACCAGCCGGCCCGGCAGCTGTCTTAATAATCTTCTGTCATCTCTGATAGCCATAAAACCCAGATTTGGTCCTCCGTAGTTAACTGGATTCCCCAGCGGCTGGCCCTCGCCCACCACAATATCAGCACCAAATTCTCCTGGGGGGGTTAAAAGGCCTAGAGCCATCGGATTAGCAACCACAATAAATACTGCCTTTTTATGGTTTTCCAGCATCCGGGCAATCTCTGCCAGGTCTTCTACTGTTCCGAAAAAATTTGGATACTGAAAAACCACTGCCGCAGTATTACCATCAAGTTCTTCCTTTATCTCTTTATAATTGGAGCTGCTTCCTTTTAATGAGGTCTCAACAAACTTTAAGCCATGAGGCTTACCATAGGTCTGAGCTACCTCACGATAAGCAGGATGAACTGTTTCAGGCATTATTATTTTTTCCTTTCTGCTGTGTCTGCCTGCCATGATAACAGCTTCACCCAGAGCAGAAGCTCCATCGAGCAGAGATGCATTAGAGATCCCCATTCCTGTTAATTCACAGATCATGCTCTGATATTCATAAATTGCCTGCAGTGTTCCCTGGCTTAATTCAGCCTGGTAAGGGGTATAGGCCGTATAAAATTCAGATCGTATGATCAGATGATCAATTATTGCTGGAATATAATGATCATAGGATCCGGCTCCCAGATAACTATCAAATTCACTTAAATCCAGGTTTTTTTCTGCCTTATCTTTGATAAGCTCTTTAAGTTCCAGCTCTGATAACGCTGCAGGTATATTGAAGGAACGATCAAATTTAATATTTTCAGGAATGGCTTGAAAAAGATCAGAAACTTTATCCGCACCAATTTCCTGCAGCATTTTTTCCTGTTCAGCCGGGGTATTTGAAATATATCTCACTTAAGCTTCCCCCTTCAAAAACTCCTGATATTCTTCAGCATTCATCAAATCCTCTAATTCTTTCTCGGCAGATAAGTTAATCTTTATGATCCAGCCGCCCTGATAGGGCTCTTCATTTACCAGCTCAGGCTGATCCAGTAAATTTTCATTTATTTCGCAAATATCACCACTGACTGGAATATAAAGATCTGAAACTGCTTTAACTGATTCAATCACTCCAAAATTATCATTCTGTTGAAATTCCTCTCCAATTTCCGGCAGCTCAACAAAGACTATATCTCCCAGTTCCTGCTGGGCAAAATCAGTTACTCCTATCGTTCCTACGCCATTTTCAACTTTTATCCATTCATGATCTTCTGTGTAGTAGAGTCCTTCGTTAACCTTCATTATTTTATACCTCCTGTTTATATTCTGAAATCATAGTCGGGTGCAGGGCTAATTACTGCGATAAAATAAGCAGCCGCAACTATATCGACCAAAAATCCATTAGAAAATGGAGTGCCCGGATTCCTTTAGGGAGGAAACAAAGAGGGTAAAAAGTGGGCACCCCATTTTACACATTTTTATAAAAACTCCGACCAACCTTTACTGGCTGTCATATATTTTATTTTTTAATTACCGTACCGTCTTTTCCGGCCAGAGCCTGAGCTGCCTTTTCCAGAGAGGTAATTAAAGCTCTGCCTCCGGTCTCTTCAACAAAATTCATAGCAGCCCTCACCTTTGGCAGCATGCTGCCGGCAGCAAAATGTCCTTCCTGACAGTATTTTTTAGCAGTCTCCAAATCTAATTCGGAAAGCCATTCTTCCTCATCGGTACCAAAATTAATAGCTACTTTATCAACAGCTGTTAAAATCAAAAATACATCTGCTTCCACCAGCTCGGCCAGGGTTTCACAGGCAAAGTCCTTATCAATTACAGCCGGAACACCTTCAAAACCTCCATTTTTTCTGATTACCGGAATACCGCCTCCACCACAGGCTATGACAATATCACCGTCATCCACGAGCTTTTTGATTAATTTTTTCTCAACAATATCCAGTGGAATCGGACTGGGCACAACTCTCCGGTAACCTCTGCCGGCATCCTCAATCATATTGTAGCCCTTCTCCTGCTCGAGCTTATCAGCTTCTTTTTTGCTGTAAAAGCTACCCACCGGTTTTGTGGGCTTCTGGAAAGCCTCATCTTCTTCGCTTACTAAGACCTGAGTAATTACAGTAGCTGCTGATTTTTCAATCCCTCTGGCAGCTAATTTCTTTTGAATAGCATTTTGCAGGTGATAACCTATATATCCCTGACTCATTGCACCACATTCTGGAAAGGGCATTTCAGGTGTCCCTTCCCCATTGCTGGCAGATGATTCAAAGGCTAAATTAATCATTCCTACCTGGGGCCCATTGCCATGACCGAGAATTATTTCGTGGCCTTCTTCAACCAGGCTAACAATCGACTCCGCTGTAAAGGCAACCGCATCCTTCTGTTCCTGGGGGGTGCTGCCGAGGGCATTACCCCCTAAAGCAACTACAATCTTTGCCATTTCATACTACCTCCTGTATTAATTAAATTTTTCTCCGTATTTTCCCTGATAAACCTTGGCAAAATCTGCATCATCTTTAGTATAGAAATCTTTCTCCTCACCGGGATAGCCCAGTGAAATTATCGAATCAACTCTGATATAATCTGGTATATTAAGATAATCCCTGACAAAATCCTCCGATTTAGTCTCTTCATCATGCCTTCTATTTCTAATCTGAATCCAGCAGGAACCGAGCCCCAGTGACTGAGCTGTCAGTTGAATACTGAAGGCCGCTATTGAGGCATCTTCCACCCAGACATCACTTGCATCTGGATCTGCACAGACCACAATAGCCAGCGCAGCATCAGCTAAAAAAGAAGAGCCTCCGGTTTTAGATCTGGCAAGCTCCTGCAGTTCCTCTTTTTCCTCAATTACAATAAATCTCCAGGGCTGAGAATCCACAGAGGAAGGAGAGAGAAGTGCAGCCTGCAATAGTTTGTCAATTTTCTCTTTTTCTACAGGTTTATCCTGATATTTTCTGATACTTCTTCTTTCCTTTAAAATTTCCAGAACCACATTTAAAACCTCCTTTTAAAAACTCCAGCAATAGCCTCTGACTTTACAGCAAATCTACATCTCTATTACAGTTTTTTGAGTATACATAGGAAGTGTTTTCCCTGCCGGTGCAGTAAAAAGCCTGAGGAGTGAAGGGACCAAACCAGATGAAATCCTCTTTCTGTACAGGAACCCACTCGTCATCCAGTAGATAAAGTCCCTGTCCCGAAAGCATATAAAGTCCATGCTCCTGCAGATGAGTTTCTACAAAGGGGTGGGAGCCATCAGGTTCAAAGGTTAAGATATGGAAGTTCACATCAAATCCTGGATCTTCCGGCAAAAAAGTCTTTAAAAATACATTTTCCATATCTTCATAAATTTCTCCCTCTATTTCCCCGGCATTACCAAAAACAGTCCTGGCAGAATATCCCTCCAGAGTTTTATAGACCTGTTTATGAACAAAAATTTTCCAGCTGGCTTCTCCGGTATTTTTCAGATTCACTCCTTTATCAGGGGGAGAATAGGCAAACCCTCCCTGAGTCAACTCCCTTTCCTCATCTCCAATCTTTACCTTTCCTTCACCCTTGATAACATAAATAAAAGCTTCAACTCCTGGTTTTTGGGCAAATTCTTCAACAGTTTTTCCTTCTGGAAAAAATTCAATCACATACTCAGCAAAACCAGCTCCGATATCCGGTGAAGCCAGCACTGTTGCCTGGCAGTTTTCCAGCCCGGGAATATTATTATTCACCCTTCCTTCAGGTGGAATTAAAGTGAATTTTCCCGGTTTAATGATAGCTCTGGTCGATAAATTTCCTTCTGGATAAGCCATTTTTTATCACCTTTCTTCTCTGAAAATATCTTTTCACAAAAAATATCAGAATGGGGAGATATATAAATTAGCCATATCTCCCCATCAATTATTTTCCTGAAAACTGTGTGATTAACCTAGGACAAATCGAATCGTTCTCTAAACTCCCGTCCAGTCTCTTCCATCTCGGAATCTTCCCAGGTCCGGCGAAGCCTGTTCAGCGTAGGCATACCGTGATTAAACTCAATCAACCACTTTTTGGCGAATTCACCCCGCTCTGTCTCTTCAAATATCT
>PWHA01000070.1 GCA_003554685.1 Halanaerobiaceae bacterium | reverse complement strand
TTTTTTTCCTGCTGATTCTTTCATCCGGCCTGGCAGTTGCGGAAAATGACACTGAAGAGATCAAATTTACGATCCTGCATACCAATGATGAGCATTCGGCCTTGATACCACATTCTCCTGCCGGAGATTATGATCCCGAAACAGGGAATCCCGGTCAGGATCCAACCCGGGGTGGGTTTGCCCGCCTGGCCACTGCGGTTCAGGATATCAGATTTGAGAAAGAAAACCAGCAGGAACCGGTCCTGCTTTTAAATGCAGGTGATTTTCTGGGAGGTTCTCCCTTTGGCTGGCTGGCCCTGGAGGGGCGGGCAGTCGAGCTGAAGCTGCTGCAGGAGATCGGCTATGATGCAGCTGTTATAGGCAATCATGAATTTGATTATGGTCCTGAAATACTGGTTGAATATCTGCGGCAGGCTGGCTATCCTGAAGCCCATCAAAAAACAGTCCTGCTGGCTTCCAACATGGGGCCTCCCGAGGAACACCCCCTCAATACTGAAGCGCTCTACCGGAAAACAGAAATCCGGGAAGCTGCACCGGGGCTGAATACTGGTTTCTTCAGCCTGGTTGGCAAACATGCCGTTGATGTGATGGCTGATCGGGGAGAAGTCAGATTTGCCGATCAGCATCAGATAGCCCGGCAAAAGGTTGAAGAATTACGCAGCCAGGGAGCGGATATTGTAATTGCAGTGACACATTCCGGGCTTGAGGAGGACCGCGACCTGGCCCGGGATGTTGATGGTATTGATGTGATCGTGGGAGGACACTCCCACACTGCTATTGAAGAACCTTTGGAAGTGAATGAAACTATCATTGTTCAGGCTGGGGCTTATCTGGAATATCTGGGGTACCTGCCTCTGGCTTATAATCCTGTAGAGGATCAGTTAAGGGTCCGCCGGGACGAGGAATATCCATTTTTGATAACCCTGGATGCTGAGATTACCCCCGATCCGATAATTAGCTCCCGGGTTGAAAATTTTCGGATTCAGCTCAATGAACTGATGGCTGAAATGACTGGCGCTCAGTTTGAGGATATACTGGATCCGGTGGCATACCTGGATTATAGAATTAGCAGTTATCCCTCCGATGGAGAAACACCCGGGGGCAATTTTGTCACAGATGCCATGCGGCTTTCCCTGCAGGAAATCACCGGAGAAAAAGTTGACCTGGCCGTCCAGGCCAGCGGTAATATCCGAAAGGATTTTATCCCCACCCGGGAAGGCGAGCTTTTCTTATATGATATACTTGAAGTGGTAGCTCTGGGGTCAGGAAATGATGGTTATCCCGGTTATCCGGTTGTTTCTTTTTATCTTAACGGCCAGGAGGTTAAGTACCTTCTCGAGCTGGCGGCAGTTATGGAGGAACTCATGAGTGATAGCTACTTTATTAACTTTTCCGGACTGCGCTATGAATACAACCCGGATGATGCAATCCTATTTCAGATTCCTTTCCTTAATTTACCTCTTCCTTCTCTGCGGGCGGTGAAAAAAGTAGAGATTTATCAGGGCGAGGGACTGCAGCCGGGGGATGAAAACAGAGAGCAGAACAGCATTTCTGAGGCCGGCCTGGAAAGTGACTTTGCCCCGCTGGTCAAGGAGGAAGATCATCTTTATCATGTGGTAACTGATTCCTATATCCTCTCTTTTCTGCCCCTGGCCAATGATATGCTGCCTGGCGTGAAGTTTGAACCCAAAATAAAGGATGGAACTGCCGTATCCCTGGAGGAAATGGAGGAGCTTAAGATTGATTTCCGGGGCCGGGAACTTAAAGTATGGGAGACTGTTGTTAACTATGCAGCCGAAGGCCCGGATTTTGACAGGAGCTCTGCAGAAGATCCTGCCCGGATTTCTGATTATTATCAAAGCACCTCAGGGCGGATCAATCCAGTAGCAACATTTGGCCTGCAGAACTGGCTGCTTGCCGGTCTAGTGGGGCTTATCATATTGATAGGTCTTTTTCTCTGGAGAAGAAAAAGCCGGGGATTTTAAATTTCTTGCAGGAGAAGTGCTTTATTCTCAAGCTATAAACATGCTATTAATATTTTCAGGAAGAAAGGAAGATATTTATGAAGAGCGGTATAATTATTCTGGGACACGGCAGCAGATCAGAGAATGCCCAGCAGGTCTTTGAGGAAATAGTTACGTTGGTCAGTGAGAAATTAAATTATGGAACGGTGAAGGGGGCGGCCATGGAGTTTGCCAGCCCTACTCTGGAAGAAGTGGCAGCCGGGCTGGTTGAAGATGGGTTAGAAAGGATTATTATTGTACCCCTTTTTATCTATCCCGGTGTGCATATTAAGCGCGATATCCCGGCCATGATTGACCGGCTGAAGGAGGAATATCCGGAAATCAGATTTGTTCAGGGCAGTCATATTGGAGCTGAGGAAAAACTGGCTGAAATAATGGCAGATAGAGTTCAGCAGGCAGCCGAAAATAGTGTCCGAAACTGGAATAATTAAAACCGGAACAGGGCCTCTTTTGTTGTGTCTTTTGTTGTATTATCTTTTTGTTGTATTAAATAATGTTCTGTTGTATTATATAAATAGAAAATGACAGAATTAAGAGAAATAAGAGAGGAAGAATTCTTAAGCATTTTTTTAAAGAATTCAAAAAACAAGGAGGGTCAGAATGAAACTAATTCAGGGTAAAGTTTTAATGGCGGTATTACTGACAGTTCTGCTGGTAGCAGGCAGCAGCTTTGGGGTGCAGGCCCAGGATGAGATGCCGGATAAACCTGAAAAACTCAGCATCATTGCTCTGGATATTGACGTGGACCAGTTCGGTGAAGGTGTGGCAAGGTTTGAAGAGGAATATGGCATTGAAGTCGAATGGATAGAAATGGCTTATGGTGATCTCTGGGATCAGATAACCACCAGCATCGCCGGTGGTTCTACCATTGACCTCTATCACATGAGCAATTCCTGGCATCCTGAGCTGGGTAAACTCGGTATGGCTGTTCCTCTGGGCGAGATAGTTTCTCAGGAAGAGCTGGATGAAATCAATGAGAAGTTTTATGATATTACCGTGGAGTTTGTCAGTTCCCATGGCGAACAGTGGGCCCTGCCGGGAACGGCAGCCACCGTTTCCTTCTTTTATAATAAAGCCATGCTGGAGGAACTGGGCTATGATGAACCTCCGGCAACCTTTTATGAAATGCTGGATATTTCCCGGGAAGCAATCGATGCCGGTGTGGCGGAGTACGGATTTTTTCCCGGCTGGCCTGAAGCTCATGAGGACAGCATGGTCTGGTTTGATATCATGCTGAAGCTCTATGATGGGGAATGGATGAATGAAGATAATACTGAATGGACTTTCAACAGTGAGGCAGGAATTCAGGCACTTACTCTGATGAAGGAAATACTGGATGAGGGTCTGATTCCCCGGGCGGCTTTAGAAACCAGCGACTGGGATAATTATCATCACTTTGCAGCCGGAGAACAGATTTTTGAAATAAACTGGAATATGGTTCATGGAGTTGCTACCAACCCCGAGGTTTCGGAGATAGTAGATGACCTGGGTGTGGGTTTGATTCCCGGTATCGAGCGGGAAAGCTATACTGTTCTGGGTGGCGGAGGTTATGCGATTTCACCGACAACCCGCTCGCCGGAATGGGCATTTAAGCTGCTGACATATATGAAAGATGAGGCAGGAGCCCGGGGTCTGATGGAGACTACCGGTGGTGCAGAGTCCGTGATTAAGGAGCTTTACAGTGAAGAATACGATGCTGAATTTCCTGAAGAGGATTACCCCCTGCGGGATGTGTTCCGCCAGCAGATGGGATTTGCCGGTCTGAGACCCAGCGACACCCTTTCCTGGTATTCCGAGTTTCGGGACAACATTTTCACACCGGCCATGCACCGGGCCCTGAGGGGCGAGCAGGAGATTGAAGCTGCCCTGAATGAAGCCTACGAATAGGCTCAGGAGATGCTGGAGGCTGAAGGACTGTAAGTCTGCCGTATTAGAGTACTGCAGGTTGTTATGACTTTTAAAGTTGTAAAATAAGGCGCCTGTAGGTGGTTATGAATTAAAAGCTGTAAATTCTTAGAAGGCTTCAGGCTATTGTATTGGAATGTAAAGCCTGGCTGTAAAGCTGAACTGTCAGGTTTAGCTGCCGGGAATTTATCTGACATGATAGTTGACCTGTCTGTTATGGCCTGGATCCAGTTTAGTTTTTTGTCATTGTCAAAATTTAGCTGCTCAAAATTTAAAACGGGAATATTATCTGCCCCTCTGTAAGGGAGGGGCAGTAATTTTTTTGCAGGATTGTTAAGCTTTTAGTTGATTGAGGTGGATTTTAGTGATATGTTGGAGGTAATCAAGTTAAGGAAACAAAAGTAAAATTATTCTGAGAAAGCAATATACCGGAAAATAACAGTTAGAAAGGATATCAAGAAAGGAAATTAGAAAGATATGATCTGTGAGGGACTGAAATATTAATTGAATATGACTCAATCAGGAAATATGAATGACAATTTTTTTATAATAGAGATCAGAGGAGGTTTTAACTTTGCCATCATCAACTAACAGCAACCGACTTAGTGAGCAAAAAAGTCCCTATCTTCTGCAGCATGCTGATAATCCGGTGAACTGGCAGCCCTGGGATGACAGGGCCTGGGAGAAAGCCAGAAGTGAAGATAAGCCGGTTTTTCTTTCGATAGGTTATTCCACCTGCCACTGGTGCCATGTTATGGCCCGGGAGTCCTTCACTAGCGAAGAAATTGCCGGGATTTTAAATGAACACTTTGTGGCCATCAAAGTTGACCGGGAGGAGAGACCGGTCATCGATAAGATATACATGGAGGCCTGTCAGGCCATGACCGGCCAGGGCGGCTGGCCGCTCTCAATTTTCCTGACGCCGGAGCAGAAGCCCTTTTATGCCGGGACCTACTTTCCTCCCGAAAGCCGCGGAGGTCTGCCCGGATTCAAGCAGCTTCTGCTGCAGATTAAAGATCTCTGGCAGGAGAAACGGGAGGAGATTAATACCAGCGCCGATGAAATTACCGGAAAGATCAAAGAGCTGACCCGGGAGAGAATTTCGCCGGGTCAGGAGGGAAAGAAGATTTTTGAGGAAAAACGGGAAGAAGTGGTGAATATGCTGGCCGAGAATCTGAGAAAGAAATTTGATTATCAGGCCGGCGGTTTTGGTTCAGCACCCAAGTTTCCTCAAACCGATCATTTGAACTTTCTGCTGGCAGGGGCCGGTTATCAGGATGATGAAACTGCCCGGGAAATGGTACGCACTACTATGGACAGGATGCTGGCCGGAGGAATTTATGACCAGGTGGCGGGAGGTTTTTTCCGCTATGCCACCGATAAGAACTGGGAGATACCTCACTTTGAGAAAATGTTGTATGACAATGCTCTGCTGATCGAGACCCTGACCGGTTTATACCTGCTGTCGGGGGCGGAGAAATATGTGGGAATCATTGATGAGATATTTGAGTTCCTCCAGAGGGAGATGAAGCTGGCCGAAGGGGGATATGCCTCGGCCCTGGATGCAGAAAGCTCGGGAACAGAGGGGGGTTTTTACCTCTGGACCGATGAGGAAATAGCTGAAGCTCTGCAGAAGAAAAATCGAAAGCAGGAGAATATTAAGGCAATCAAGAAGTATCTCAATATAACTGAATCGGGTAATTTTCAGGGCAAAAATCATCCCCGGTTGAGCGAGGAGTTTGCAGCGAGAGATGAGAAGATCAAAAGCCTGCTGGCAGATTTGAGGGAGTACCGGGATAGAGAGAAAGAGGCTCCCGGCCGGGATTATAAGATTCTGACTGCCTGGAATTCCCTGCTGGCCGGAGCGCTGGCCCGGGCAGCTGCCCTGACCGGGAGAGAAAAATACCGGAAGGAGGCCGGAGAGATAATTGACTTTATTCGAGGGAAGCTCTATGAAGATGACAGGCTTTTTGTTCGTCAGGCCCGGGGAGAGAGAGCCTTTCAGGGCAATCTGGATGACTATGCCTTTTTCCTGAAGGCGGTGCTGGATTACTACCGTTTGACTGGAAAGGGAGAATATCTCAAACTGGCACTGGAGCTGGCCCGCACTCTGGAAGAGGATTTCAGCTCAGAGACTGGCAGCCTGCATTATCAGTCCCGGCAGGGAGAAAAGCTGCTCTATAATCCGACACCGGGAAGCAGCAGTTCTCTGCCAGCCGGCAATGCTGTGGCGGCCGAAGCCTACCAGCGGCTGGCCTTACTGACTGGTAATCCTGACTGGCACCGGAGATACCGGGAAATCACAGGGAGTTTCAGCTCCAGTCTCAGCAGGATGCCGGAGGCCTACAGCGGACTGGTACGCCTGCTCCTGCTGGAAGAGCACCGCAGTTTGATAGAAGTATTCCTGCCGGAGCCTGGCCGGGAAAGCGAAATCCGCAGCAGCCTGATTCCGCTTCTTACCGAGGAAGAAGAGCTTTTAATAGTTACAGAGGAAAATGCTGCAGACTATCAGGAGCTGCTCTCCCGGGACCTCCACGAGGGAGAATCCTGTAATGAATTTTCAGCCAGGATATGTAAGTTTGACCGCTGTATCAGGGAATTTAGCAGTCTGGAGGAGCTGGAAAACGAGCTCAGGAACAGAGAGCAATTTAATGATTGAACTTCTGGGGAACTTATCATCGGACTCAGGAGCTATTAATATCCGGGGAGGTAAAAACTTATGAGACAAGCATCATTTTTGATTTTAATCTTAGTTATTCTTCTAGTTCTTTTCATTACCAATCCAGGGACAGATGATTTTGCCAGCTGGGTGATTGAGGATCGCAGTGATGAGGGTCTGGTTCAGGACTTGATCTCAATAATTGGTGAGCCGATGATCAGTGAGATGGCGGAAAGGAATAACTATTTCATTTTCAGCATCTTTGAATTAAGTGCTGAAGGGGTCGATGAGGAACTTAAGGCCGTGGGAATAGCCGGTAATTTTATCAAGCGGTAAACAGCTAAGACGACAAAGAAAATGAACAAGGAGCGACTAAAACCCCGGTTTATTACCGGGGTTTTAGTTATGGTCGATTTCGCCATTATTATAGATTGGTTCAAAATAATTTTTTTGTTTTCATTATTGTGGTTCTGCCAGGAGAATCATCCCGGAGTGCAGAGAAATTGGGAGCTGCTTATTTAACTTATAGTTTTTTAGAAGAAAAGCCTTCTCTATTAAGTTCTTTTTTTTAAACTACATTTCTTAAAATTTTCTAAGGTCAGTGTATTCTCTAAAATCGGTGGCATATATTGGCTGATAGGGACGAAAAATGCAAAGTATGCGGTACCAGAAATATTAATGCAGGAATCAGCGTTAGCAGAAAATTTAAAGCA